>NZ_MJAT01000038.1 GCF_001742305.1 Desulfuribacillus stibiiarsenatis
CAGAAGTCACTGACTTGTGAATAGTTTGTCTGTTCTATCAACATAGCAGGTTTCCTGTCCTGCACAGTCTGCATTCTTTCGAATGCGAGAATTGACGTTGTTATGATTGCACTATACAGTTTTCAAGGAACTTTTTGATGGATTGTTTTTGCTTCAACCCACGCTTGTTTGTTTCGTTTGTGTCATCGCCTTGTTTTTAGCGACTTTCATATCATATCACAGCCAGTTTGTTGTGTCAACATGTTTTTTTCAAATTCTTTTTTTGAGTCTGTTCGAAATCTTTTTTTGAATTTGTGTAGGGCGATTCTTTCGAGATTGCCTCACCATGTT
The DNA here is from genome assembly GCF_001742305.1 of Desulfuribacillus stibiiarsenatis. Classification (NCBI taxonomy): domain Bacteria; kingdom Bacillati; phylum Bacillota; class Desulfuribacillia; order Desulfuribacillales; family Desulfuribacillaceae; genus Desulfuribacillus; species Desulfuribacillus stibiiarsenatis. The sequence goes on from NZ_MJAT01000038.1 coordinate 331, forward strand.
GCAAGCCGAAGCTTGTGTCTGTTGTACGATGTGTTGTTTGTGCTCGTTTCGGAGCGACAAATAGTATCTTACCACGAATCGAATAACAATTGCAACAGGTATCTTTTACCATGTTTCAAGGCGTACAAAAATAATACAACATAAGAAACTTTATATAGTGCTTTTCCTTAGTAATCACTTAGTTTACTAAGGACTTAGATTAGTAAGTGCTTACTATATAGTTTAATAATATTACTTAAACCTTATAAATCAAGGCTGGGAAAAAGGATACTCAATTATATATTCATTGAAAGTAGAAAGTACACTATGATAGTCTTCTAAATCGTGAATCACGATACCTTTTTCCAACTGCGCGATTTGCTCTTCTGGAATCCAATCCACTTCTATGGGGAAAAACTCATTCATTGGATGATTCGGAGTTTCATCTTGATGATAAATCACTAACTGGTTTCTCGCATTAATCCCGAATAAGATATTTCCTAACATATCAGGATGAATGTTTGCATGTTCATTTGTCAGACGAATTTCATTTTCTTCAATTTTTTGCACTTGATAATTATCGTTATATTCTCTTTTAAGGCCTAATTGCAAAACTTCTAACGAAGGTGCATACACTTCTCGATATGTGATATCTTCCGAACCACATAAGTAACTGTCGACAAGCGTGACCTTATACAAGGTAGCATAACTAAGAGCTTCTTGTAATAAAACATCTTCTGTCACTGTCGGATCTACAACAAAACGATGTTGTTTTTTCTCCAAATATAATTCTTGCGCGTATAATGCAACTAATAATAATACAACAATAATGCTGCTAATGATAAATGGCCTGTTGTTGGACATAAAAACACCCCTCAGTTTATTTTTTAACCACAGTATGGCCAAAACTGAAGGGTATCTATACTATCCCTGGTACTTCTCCAAGTCTTCTTGAGAAATATCAAAATTGGAGTAGACATTTTGCACATCGTCATTATCTTCTAGTTTGTCAATGAGTATTAACATTTTTTGAGCTTCATCACCTGTTAAAGTGATTGTATTTTGAGGAACCATGGTTACCTCTGAATTTGATACTTTGACTCCAGCGGCTGTTATTGTCGCTTTCACCTCTTCAAATACTTCTGGTTGCGTGATGACCTCATAATACTCTTCTTCTGATCTCATATCATCCGCTCCGCCCTCTAGGGCAAGAAGCAATAGTTCCTCTTCCTGAATCGAATTTTCTTCTTTCATGATGTTGATTACGCCTTTTTTGTCAAACATCCAGTTCACACAACCTAATTCACCTAGGTTTCCACCGTATTTAGAAAAAATATGACGCATATCTGATGCCGCACGGTTTCGACTATCTGTGAGTACTTCTACATATATAGCAACACCGCCAGGACCATATCCTTCATAGTTAATTTCTTCGTAGTTTACTCCCTCTAATTCGCCAGTTGCCTTCTTAATGACTCGCTCAATGTTATCATTCGGCATGTTATGTTCTCTCGCTTTGTTCATAGCTAGTCGAAGACGCGAGTTAGCGTTCGGGTCGCCACCACCTTCACGTGCTGCAACGAAAATCTCTTTCGAAAGTTTGGTAAAGATTTTTCCCCTTGCTGCATCTTGACGTCCCTTTCTATGGGCAATGTTTTTCCATTTGGAGTGTCCAGCCATAGTTCTTACACCATCCATTCATTTTACAAATATATAATCACTAATAATACTCGACTATTTTATCACAGGAGTCATTAAGAGTTCCAGTCTCTAGGGTATAAAAAGTCGTGCCCAACGGATCTATGGGATATCTTCGCGATTATCGGTGCTTTTCTTTTATAATGATTCAACTGAACTTTCTTGGTCACTTTTGCAATAAAGTCTTGATTGAAATAGTCTAAGAGCTCCACATCGCTATATCTGCAATCATATTTATAGTATAGAAAGCAATCAACCTCATCGTAAGTAAATCCCAGTTCTTGTTCATCGGTCTGCCCTTCCCACAAGTCTGCACTTGGTGCTTTTTCAATGATTGATTTCGGTATTTGTAGGTATCGAGCAAGTTGATACATTTGATTTTTATATATATCACCAATAGGGTTTAAGGCCGATGCCATATCTCCATAAATCGTACCATATCCTAACAATAATTCGGTTTTGTTACTGGTCCCTATCACTAATGCATTCCATAAAGAAGAATGATCGTATAGAATCGTCATTCTCTCTCTGGCCATTTTATTCCCTTTGCGCAACATATCATAACCTTCGTCTTTAAAATGATTGAAGTAGGCATCAATCATAGGTGTTATTTCAATAACTTTAGAAGGCAATTGTAAATCTTCTATCACCTTTTTAGCATCCCCAAGACTATCAGGATTGCTTGTCTTGTATGGCATCATGATGACATGTACATTTTCAGGCCCTAGAGCTTGGGCCGCTAAATATGCGACAACAGCGGAATCGATTCCCCCGGATAGACCCATGACTACTTTACGAAAACCCACCTTGTGAACTTCGTTTTGTATAAATTGAACTAAGATTTTCGTAGTTAGCTCCGTGTCAATTAACAATGTTGAAATATCACTTTTCATCCCTTTGCCCCCCTAACGATGGAGTAATTAACTGCTCGTTCGTTTTTGCAGAGATGCGTTGAAGCTCTTTGATAGTTAAATCAAGCTTTTCATTTCGCTTCAATGGATTCGCAATTCTGCTGCGGCGTATTTTACGCAAATCAATGTTTGCCATAAACAGCCCCTCATCCAAGTTAGGAGCTTGTAGTACTAGATTCCCTTCTGAATCATATACAGAAGATCCACCTGCAAAAGAAAGTCCATCCTCATATCCGACTCGATTCACATACACGACATAAACGCCATGAAGTTGAGCATAAGAACGAATTGTCGTTTGCCACCATAGGTTTGATTGAATTTGGCCATCAATCGGGCCGCGGCCTGGACTAGCAGCTACCACGTATATTACATGTGCACCATCTGTGCTTAAAATATAAGCTGTCGATGGATGCCAAGCATCCTCACAGATTAGCATACCTATCCTAGCATCTTCAGTAGAAAATGCTTGAATGCGATTTCCAGCATCAAAGTATCTTGCTTCATCAAATAAGCCGTATGTCGGCAAATATACTTTACGGTGAATATGTAGAATTTTCCCCATTGATGCATAAATCGATGAAATGTAAAAGGAGTGACGTTCGTCTTCTTCCACAAAACTGAAGATGATATCAATATCTGAGCTTTTCTGAACCAGTTGTTGAATTTCTCTACTATTGATAGTAAGTGCAACATCATACGATAGATCTTGAAGATTATAGCCTGTCAGGCTTAATTCTGGAAATGCGATGACATTCGCCTGCTGTTGCTTTGCCTTTTCTATGTAGTCTAAATGCTTGTCCAAATTCTTGCGAACATCACCCAATAGAGGTTTCATTTGCGCAATAGCACATGTAATCAACTTTTTCCCTCTTAACATTTGTATAAACCTCCTAATCTGTTCAAGCTCATCAATCTCATTCATCTACTTCGTTACAACAAATATTATACTATACGAGTATGTACATAATTAGCATTCGCTCAGTATAATTAAAGCACATTATATTGATATAGAAAACTAATTTATTATAGATGTGTTGCTAATGCAAAGCTACTTATCATCATAATTTTTATAAATTCTAATGATGTAAAGAAGGGGACTATTCGTCCCCTATATAATAATTATAATCTATTTAGTTTTCCTCTTCATCCATTGTATAATTCCCTGGATACATCGGATATTCACCAACACCTGGGAATACTGGGTAATTCTCATACCAACCACCACTTGGTTGCCCCTGATACATTCTCCAATTCGGGCCTAATGGATATCTCGGGCCAACTGTAGGATAATCACATCCACATTTAGAGCGCGGTATTCCCGTAGGCAAACATGGGTATGGTCCCTCATCGTACATAGGGCTTTGGATTGGATTCTGCATCGGATACGGCATAGGCTGTGGACATGGTCTTGTTGCCCTTGGTCTCAAACACGGATTTGGTGCTGGTTGTGGACAAGGTTGTATTGGCATTGGTCTAGGACGTTGCGGATGATGATGTTCATGGTGTGGGTGATGCGGATGATGGTGATGATGATCGTGTTTTGGCGGACAAGGTAGTGGTCCTGGAGTACTAGCCGGAATCATAATAATCTGTCCAGGATATATTAAATCCGGGTTACTAATTTGTGGGTTCGCTGCTATCAACACTTCTAATGGTACATTAAAACGCTTTGCAATCTTATACATTGTATCGCCAGGCTTAACAACGTAAGTACGATTATAATCCACTGAGAAATCCTCCTTAAAAGATATAGTCAATTTACTATATGCTTGAAAGATTTCACAGCAACCTGTTAAACGCCTATTTTACAGGCATTTAACTAATAGATATATGTCATTGTAGAATGTGGATCAAAAGACAGTAATAAAAATTGCTCGTCAGATATACCTCGATTCCCACTAGAACAACTTACAAGAGTCATGAACATTACCATCATAATAATTATCAAGAGAAACCGTTGATTCATCCACTCTCTCCTTACTTTTCTCTATAAATTCAACGATAACAATATATAATTGAAAATGCAACAGCCAAAATGGTATAATTTTATCAAACAAAACCTCGATAGGTGCCTATATCAAATATATAGGAGAATAGGGAATAATGTGCAAATCATTAGCGGTCCCGCCACTGTAACTTGGAGATTCCTAGCATAACCACTGCGATTTAAGCGGGAAGGGTTAGGGTATCTATGAAAAGAAGCCAGGAGACCTGCCTATCAGGATACATAATGATTAGACGATGGAAAAGTCTATAGCTTATTTGCTATAGACTTTTTTATTTATGAGGAGGAGAAAAATGAATTTAGAAAATGTATTAGAATCAATAAAACCATTGGATAAACATTCGATGGACTTGTGCAAAACTCATCTCGATAGCCTTACGAAACCGATAGGAAGTTTAGGCGTATTAGAAGACCTTGCCATTCAGATTTCCGGAATCACTATGAACTCTAAGCCTATCATTAAGCAGAAGCAGGCCTTTGTATTTGCAGCTGATCATGGAATTACAGAAGAAGGTGTTAGCGCCTTTCCGCAAGAGGTAACGAAACAAATGGTATTAAACTTCATAAACGGAGGCGCAGCAATCAATGTACTAGCTAGGAAAGCTCAAACACCGGTAACAGTGGTTGATATTGGAGTCAATGGAGACTTAATAATTGAGGGCTTGGTTCAGTGTAAAGTCGCACATGGTACAAAGAATTTTTCAAAGGAACCTGCTATGACAAGAGAGCAAGCAATTCTTGCGATAGAAACTGGAATTCTTCTGACGACCGAAGCAATCAATCGCGGGGTTGATCTCTTTATTATCGGCGAAATGGGGATTGGCAATACTACATCTAGTTCAGCGATTGTAACGGCGCTAACCAATGCGCCATTAGAGGATACCGTAGGCTGTGGAACTGGAATTAGTACGGACTCTTTGCAAATCAAAAGGTCGATTATCAAAACTTCCCTTGAAAAACACAAGCCTAACGCAAACGACGGGTTAGACGTATTATCAAAGATCGGCGGTTTGGAGATTGCAGGCATGGTCGGAGTTATTCTAGCATGTGCAGCGAATCGACGTCCAGTCATCTTAGATGGATTTATCTCTGGAGCAGCTGCATTGATTGCACAGTCTCTTTCTCCACTATCTGTATCCTATATGATTCCTTCCCATTCTTCTGTGGAGCCTGGACATCGAGTTATATATCAGAAGCTCACTCTACACCCGTTCTTGCATATGAATATGCGACTTGGTGAAGGTACAGGTGCCGCCCTTGCGATTCATGTAATTGAGTCCTCTTTGCAAATATTACATGAAATGGCGACCTTCGCTGATGCTGGTGTCAGCAATAAGAATCTTTAGAAAAGCACAACTCGGCATATACAAGTCCATAACACAATACAAAAGGGGCACCACCATGTGCCCCTTCCCAAAATTCATCTCTGTTTTGAAATCTAACTTACTTTTAAATTTCTTTCCATACGATTCATATCCCAAGTAATAAATTTCTGGATGATTTCTATGCAATTAATAAAGAAGGTATGTTTAGACTTAGATTCAAGTACTTTTATATACTCTTCTAGCCAATCAAAATGATCTTTCATGAATTGCAGCTGATATTCTTCATCCGTTACATCTACTAAAATTGCGGCTAGCTCTAACATCAGCCCCAAATGATCTGGTTTCTTTTCGTAACCTGTAGGGATTGTTAGTTTCAGTGCATTATATATGCTTTCAATATGGAGTGCCGGGTCACCATACAGAAATCCTTTTTCTTTAGCCCAAGAAACACCTGCTGTAGGATCCTGAGTCCAAGGCTTATATAGCGATTCAATCGGCGCACAGGATATCTGCTCAGAGGCAACATTGTTAAATACCTTTGTATATTGAGCATGATAGTCGTCAAAGTTTAAAAACTGCTGTTCGCTGAGACTATTTTTTTCAAAAGTATATCCGATGCCTTTCGATAATATCTCCATCTCAACTTCTAAAGCTCCATGCGTCAAATCTTGAAAAAAACGCTTCGTCGGTGGCTTGATTAATTCAGACAACAAGCTATATGCGTTACTGCGCATTTTTTTATCCATGTTGACGCTCACCGATATTACCATACTTATTTTGTACAAATACAAATGCTCTTTCGCCTAGCATATACGCCACCACAATTACGCCGAATGCCCCTATAACAACACTATACTCAACAAATGTAGGATTATATACTAAATAACTTGTAGTTGCTGAGGTTTCTGGCCCTAAAGAGATAATTTGACCCGCTGTTACAAGATTGTGTCTAGCAAACATCAGACCTACTAAAGCCAGACCTGCAGCAAATAGTAGGTTTTTTTGCGTTTTTGCAAAAAATAGTACAATCAAGAACGGTACCAGTAGACCTAAACCAATTTCGAAAACCCAGAACGAAATCGCTAATGGCCCGTTAATCATTGCCATCGTAGCCTCATATCGTTCAGGAACGTTTCCAATATAACCACTTAGTACATTCCATATCGTGAAGAACAAAGTAATTGCAATAAATAACCCGAGCAATTTGCCAAAAATATCAACTAACTCATTAGTATTCTTACGGCTTTTATCTCTTTCCACAAAGTAGAATAGGATAATCAGTGCAGCCGCTCCAGAGACAAGAGCATTGATAATAAACATTCCCGGTAAGAAAGGTGCTGTCCAGAACGGTCTTGCAGCTAATGTACCAAATACCGCCCCTAAGTTACTTGTTGCTGCAACACCCGTTAGGATTGCAAAGATTGCACAAAACCGAGATAGTCTGTGTAAATTTAATGCGTATAGTAATGTTTCCGCAATCAGAAACATTAGATAGATTCCGTATAAATATCCCATCCATATAAATGCTGAACTAAAGTTCGGTGACAATATCGCATAGATCACTAAGCGAATTGGGTAATGTAATTCTACTGCGATAATAATAAAGGCAGTAATCATAGATACAACTGCTAAAATTACAGGTCGTATCCCCATTGATTCAAATGCTTTAATATGAAACACATGACCCAAAGAAGATAATAAACATAATCCTGTACATCCTACGGCAAAGTATACATAAGCTGAGATTAAGACACCCCAGGCAACCTCATTCGATGTTCCCCAAGCTTGATGAGAATATATCAGTGACATCACTGCACCATAACCGAATAGCGCAACGAGTACGCCTATGATTCCCATAAACGGTAGATTCATATTTTTTGTGAAATCACTAGGTAAATTCACTTCGTGGTACAACATTGTTTCTTTCATAGCCATTTAAATCGCCCCCTTTATATTTGACGAATGTAATAAATTCGTGGTTTCGTACCAAGCTCGGCTTTTAGTGGCACTGCGCGCTTTTTAATAATTTCTTTGCTAATCTCACTGTTTGGGTCATCGAGATCTCCAAACATTCTAGCTTTCGTAACACAAGTGTTTACACAAGCTGGTGTTTCCCCAGTAGCAATAAAGTCGGCGCAGAACTTGCACTTTTCTGGCACATGGTACTTCTCACTCCAAATTCGAGCATTATACGGGCAAGCTACAATACAGCCTTTGCATCCGATGCACTTCTTTTCCTCTACTAATACTAAGCCATCTTGTCTTTTATAAGTAGCATACGTCGGACAAATTCTCATACATGGTGGGTCGTCACAATGGTTACATTGTGTTGTGAAATTTTCTATATTGACATTCGGGTACGTTCCTTTTTCAAAAGTATGAACATCAATAAAATGTTCATTATAAGGAAGTTGCCATTGATTTTGACAAGCAATTTGGCACGCGTGGCAGCCCACGCAACTACTATTATCTATTAACATTCCATATCGTGTCACTTTCATAACCTCCCTTTCGCCTATTAAGCTTTTCTCACTCTTACTAAGGTTTCATGTGCATTCATTGTTCCAGAGAACTTCTCCATCATGAATGGTGTAAAGTCATTTGGATTTGCCGCCATGCGTAATTCTTCAGGTAAGCGAGTTGCAAATTGACCAAAGTGTCCTGGCATAAAGATGCAATCTGGATGTAATCTCTCAGTCACTTTCACATTAAGCTTAGCAGTATGTTGCTCGTTTTCAACGATTACAAGGTCCCCATGTTTAATTCCTAGAGTTTTTGCACGCTTACTACTCATCCAAATCCAATCGGCATTTGATATCTTAGAGACATATGCTAGGCTTGGTAAAGTTATCGTAGCAGTATGTGTATGCGTGGCATACTTACCCCAAATTAAACGGAACTCATTAAGGTTCGAAGGGTCTGGTGATACTAATGGTGGCACCCATCTCACTACAGGTGGGTAATTTTCTTTTAAGCATTTCTCAGAGAAAAATTCTACTAACCCACTAGGAGTTTTTACAAACTTTTCCACTTCACCTTCCACAGGTTCTTTCTGTGGTTGCTTATACGTAATGTACCCTTTTTCTAATAAATCCTTATACGCAATACCAAGTGGCTTTAATCTTGCTTCATTTAATTGATCAAGTGTAAAATTAAAGAACTCACTAACTCCTGCTGCTTTAGCAATACCTGCTACGATTTCATCAAGCGGCTTGGTATCAGGGTAGATTTTATCGATGACCTGATCTGTTATGCAAACTCTCATGCCTTTGTTTTCAACAATTTCTCGTCTTTCTAAAAACGTTGGTTCTGGAAGGATATAATCTGCACATTCTGCTGTTTCGGTCATAAATATATCGATTACCACTAAACATTCCATACTCTTAAGACCTTTTACCATGACGTCGCGTCCAGCAAAGTTTCGAGCAATGTTATTTTGGCGTACTATTCCACCCTTAGTAATGCCGTCAATTGCTTTTTTCACAACTAAATGTGTTACACCTTGGCTTGCTACAGTAAATGGGAATGTATCCCCAGCACCAACTTCATCTAAGCGGCGTAGTCCTTTTGGTGCTTTTGGTGATGGTCCATCAACTTTCCCGAATTCGGGATCACTTGAAAAACGTATCCCACCTTTTTTACCGATGTTACCTAGTAAGCCATTGATGCAAGCCATTGCTCTACCTAATTCCGAGCTGTTTTCATAGCTACACCCTACAGAACCTTTCCAAGCTTCCTCAATTAATGAAGCTGGCTTATTCGCACCTAACCCATTAGCAACCTCGATGATAGTATCGGCTGGTACATCAGTAATCTCTGCTGCCCATTCCGGTGTATATTTCTTCATCTCCTCCGCTAACTCAGCAAAGCCGATAGTATATTCTTCAACAAACTTTTTATCATATAGATCATCTTTTATTAAGACGTGCATTACTGCTAATAAGAAAGCCAAATCTGTACCCGGACGAATGTTAACCCATTTTGAACCGAAAGCACAAGAATTACTATAGCGCGGATCTAAGATAACAATCTGCGCCCCATTATCTCTTGCAATACGTAGACTTCTTGCTTGATTCGGTCTCATTCCATCAGCTGGTGAACGACCAACGTAAACGATGTATTTGGCATTATTAATATCTGAACTATGAACCGCACCATACACTAAAGGCATGGCACTATTTCTAGCGGTATTACATGATGGGTTGTGAGTTACACGAGTAGGGATTTGTAGTGCATCGGCTAATCTTGTCAAATAAAATGTTCCAAAAGCTTTAGGATTTTGACCGATAAACAGTGTTTCTGATCCATGCTTTTGAATGATATCTTTAAATTTAGCTCCAATTTCACTAAATGCTTGTTCCCAGGAGATTGGTTCGAATTCATTGTCTCCAACCTTTTTCATTGGTTGCGTGACGCGATATCCGGATGTAGCATAAGGCTGGTCTAGCATTGCTTGCCCACGACCACATAACGTTCCTAAGCCGTTCGAGCAATCAGGATTTCCTTTCGCTCTCCACACACGACCATTTTTCACTGATACAATCATCCCACAGCGATTGGTACATCCATTACACAAGGTATTCTTTGTATATACAACTGCATTTTCAGATGCTTCTAACCATTGCTCATAAGATAAAAGGCCAGTAGTGCCAACTGTGACTGATGCTCCTGTAGCAACCGTTGCTTTTAAAAACGTTCTTCTTGACACACGATTATCAAACATTGTTTTCTCCCCTTTCCTTTTATACAAAAAATCCACTACATGAATTCACAATCTATAATTCCAATCATCCCCCCATCCTTGCAATTGTGATGTTTGCACATTTATAAATCTTTCACTTCATAATGTATTCATAATTCTAAGGCGATTATATATAACTTTACTTTCGTTGCATAATAGCAGTAATTTTTATGGCCATAACGTTCCTTTATATCATGAGATATTTAAATATCAAACTAGTTATTTCTGATTACTTTTCGATGCAATTATAGTCCGGAGGATAGTTGTATTAAATACTTTTACGTCATATAATAAAACATAATACCTTCACATTTTCGCGATAAAGTTAAAATCTTATCATCGAAAATATGATTCCAGGGGTGAAACATGCGATTCGATCAATTAAAAATCTTTAAAGAAGCTGCAGATTTACAGAGCTTCTCAAAAGCGGGAAAAAAACTACATCTCACGCAGCCAGGTGTTAGCAGTCAAATTAATTCCCTAGAAAAAACTATCGGTATTCCACTCTTCGACCGACACACTCATGGAGTTTCATTAACAGAAATTGGACAAATCGTTTATAATTTCTCAGTGGATGTTTTTGATCTTCATAAAAAAATGGAGCAACAAATTGATGCTATTATCTCGTCTTCCGATGTGAAAAAAATTACGATTGGCTCGACCCATATCCTAGGCACTTATTACCTACCTTTAGATATTCTTGATTTTGAGAAAAAGTATCCGCATATTACAGTAGAGTTGAAGGTTATGGATGATCATGAAGTACTAACTGCTTTAAAAGAAAAAAAGATTGATATCGCATTTATCGAGGGGCCTGTGCAAGACGATACGGTCGATCTTCATTTGTTAGCGTTTGACGAATTAGTTCTAGTCGCTAGTAAAAATGATCCGGTATTAGATGCAACTGCATTATCGAATTTGGATTTTAAGAAAGGTCAGTTATTAATGTTAGAAAAGAGTTTTGGTATATCCAAAACTTTGCTTGAAGGTTTGGAACAACATACAATAGATTTGCATACATGTAGTAATGTGAAATCGAATTTATCAAATATTCATTCTTTAAAAATCGCTATTAATGCGATTGGCGCGTTTTCATTCTTACCTAGGATTACCGTACAGAATGAAATACGTTTTGGTATATTGGAAGAATTTCCGATGCCACAAATGCAGTTATTCATACCCTATTGGGCTGCCACTTTAAAAGAGTCCCATATTCCTATCATCGGCACCCGTTTCATTCAGTTTTTCTCTTTGAATCAAAATCATGACTTGATAAAAGATATTCAAACAAAGATTCCTTGCTGGGAGCTTACAAATTGTAGCATAAAATATGGTGGTAGCGAGTGTGAAGTGTATAAGAACCAATGTTTCCCATGTTGGACTGTAAAAGGTACACCTTGCAAAGGCCCCTCCGGCTTAGATACTGGTCGCTGTCATAATTGTGAAGTATATTTAAAGCACGGCGAAAACCGACCAATCTTAATTACACAGTTCCGATAACGTTAATTACTCTCTTGTCCTATCCATAACTTGCAATACACCATTAATCAAATTTTTATATTTCTCAATAAAAAAGGAATAATTGCAAGATAAGTTCGCAATCATTCCTTTTTTACATATATTTTCCGAATTTTAACCAAACATTGACCTGCTATAAAGTTTTGCTTTAAATAACTAACAACAAAAAATTATATCCTCCGAACTGACTAGTAATATTAGTAAATCGTTAAAAATGCTACCTCTGGAGAATTGAACAATCGAATCGGTATTATACTATTTCCCATACCTTTCGTGACATACATAACGGTTTGGCGATTATTCTCTACAAATGTTTCCTCAAAGACTCCATAGTCATATTTCGGAAACCATCCTTCTCCTGGGGAGATAAGTCCACCAATAAACGGAAGTCGAATCTGTCCTCCATGCGAATGCCCACTTAGAATAACATCAGTCTTGCCAGTGAAGTGGGGCATAAACGTTGGTCTGTGAGACAATAAAATCGTTGTATCTGTTTGCTCACCTGCTTCGGATAATAGTTCATCAACTATAGGTTGAGACTCTTGAAATGAAACAATATTTGGATCACTTAGACCCACAAAAGAAACGGATTGTCCATTCTCCAAATTCAATGTATATTTTTGGTTATCTAAAGTTGTAACCCCGTATTCTTCTATAAGATTTTGAAATTCGGGATATAAAGGGTTGGCTCCTTCATGATTTCCTGTTATAAAAAAGGTCGGCTTGCCCCGCTCTTGGAAATATTGCAATAAAAATTCTACAGGCATAAAATCATCAGTTTTTTTATCAATCATATCACCTGTCATTACAACGACATCATAATCTAAACGATCCATCATAAGTGTTAATTTTCTTTGCTTAGTACTAAATAGTTTTCCATGTAAATCTGATATGTGTAGAACTTTAACGGGAATTTCTAGGTTCGATTGCGTACTCCGAATCTCTACTTCATTTAAAGACACGTAGTTATTATTAATCGATAGAAAAACTAAAAACATCATTAAAAGTATCATTCTTAGTAACAGGACAGTCTTCCGCATGCTCAAACCCCTTCAATTTCAATATATATGTATTATAAACGAATCTTCAGTATAAAATATACACTTTACCAAAAATGAAACAAACTTCTCACATTTAGCGAGAAGTTTGTCTTTATATATTATTTGCTTAATTTTCTTATTACATGCGGTCTAATTCTTCTATAATGGCTGCGCCCATTTCTGTAGTAGAAAGAGTTGGCTGACCTTTGACAGCTAAATCACCAGTGCGTAAGCCCTTTTCAAGAACTGCCGCAACTGCCGTTTCAATTGCATCTGCTTCTTTTACTTGATTGAAAGAGAAACGCAGCATCATAGCAGCTGATAATATTGTCGCAATTGGATTGGCAATATTCATACCAGCAATGTCAGGGGCAGAACCATGAATTGGCTCATACATAGCATTATTCCCTGCTCCAATGCTCGCAGATGCTAACATTCCAATAGAGCCAGTTAACATAGCAGCCTCATCACTTAGAATATCACCAAACATATTCTCCGTTACGATTACGTCGAATTGCTTAGGATTTCTAACTAATTGCATTGCGCAGTTATCAACGTACTGCTGATCGACTTCAACTTCAGGGAAATCTTTGCGTACTTCCGCAACCACTTCTCTCCATAGTCTTGAAGTTTCAATGATGTTCGCCTTATCAACAGACGTAACCTTCTTCCTACGTTTCATAGCAAGCTCAAACGCAAGACGCACGATTCTCTCGATTTCAGGACGCGTATACTCTAACACGTCAATTGCTTTCTCTGTTCCATCTTCTGTTGTCGTACGCTTATGCTCACCGAAGTAAATACCACCAGTAAGTTCACGAACAACTAATAAATCCACACCAGAAACAACTTCCTCTTTTAATGTAGAAGCGCCTACTAAACTTGGATATACAATCGCAGGTCGAAGGTTCGCGTATAGACCTAACTCCTTACGAAGTCCAAGTAATGCTGCTTCAGGACGCTTATTACCAGGCAAGTTATCCCATTTAAATCCACCAACGGCACCTAATAGAACTGCATCGCTTGCCAGGCAAGCGTTCAGTGTATCAGCAGGAAGTGGCTCACCAGTTTGATCAATTGCACATCCACCGACTGGATACTCATCAAATTGATACGATGTACCAAATTTTTGTTCTACTTTTTTTAATACTTTCACTGCTTCTGCAATAATATCTGGACCGATTCCATCACCAGGAAGAACAGCAATTTTCTTCGTCACTATTGAGCCACCTTCTTTTTCACATAATTCACAAGACCACCAGCGTTGATGATTTCTTGGATAAATGGTGGGAATGGAGCTACTTCATAGGTTTTATTTTGTGTTTGATTAAAGATGATTCCCTTATCTAGGTCTACTTCAACAACATCACCTTCTTGAATTTCCTTTGCCGCTTCTGGAGATTCAAGGATTGGTAATCCAATATTGATAGAATTGCGATAGAAGATGCGTGCAAAAGAGTCCGCAATAACAACTGTAACGCCAACTTCTTTAATAGCAATTGGAGCATGCTCACGAGAACTACCACAACCGAAGTTCTTACCGGCAATCATAATATCTCCAGGAGATACTTTTCCCGCAAATGTTGCGTCCGCATCCTCCATACAATGCTTAGCAAGCTCTTTAGGGTCAGAGGTGTTTAAATAACGAGCTGGGATAATTAAATCCGTATCCACATCATTTCCGAATTTCCATGTTTTTCCTGAAAGCTTCATTATTTCATTACCTCCTCAAATGGCTTAATTTCCTTAGGATCGGTAATCGTTCCTCGGATTGCAGTCGCCGCAGCAACAGCAGGACTTGCTAGGTATACTTCTGACTCTGGGTGACCCATACGACCTACAAAGTTACGATTTGTTGTAGATAGTGCACGCTCACCTTTCGCTAATATACCCATATGTCCACCTAAGCATGGTCCGCATGTAGGAGTACTTACAATTGCTCCAGCATTTATGAAGATTTCTACTAATCCTTCTTTCATAGCATCAAGATAGATTTGTTGTGTACCAGGAATTACAATTGTACGCACTCTGCGGTTTACTTTGTTACCTTCTAGTAAGCGAGCTGCTACGCGCAAATCTTCTAAACGACCATTTGTGCATGACCCAATGACCACTTGATCAATCACGATGTCTTTTCCAGCACTTACTGGATGCGTGTTCTCTGGTAAGTGTGGGAATGCCACTGTTGGCTCGATAGTTGTTACATCAAATTCGATAACACGAGAATATACCGCGTCTGCATCTGCTTTATATACTGTATATTCGCGCTTTGCACGATCTTTCACATAGGCTAATGTTGTCTCATCTGGCTCAAATAATCCACATTTTGCACCAGCTTCAATTGCCATATTCGCCATTGTAAAACGTTGGTCCATCGTTAACTGTGAAATAACTGGTCCAGTAAATTCCATCGAGCAGTATCTTGCACCATCTACACCGATATGACCAATAGTGTGAAGGATTAAGTCTTTTCCAGTTACGTATGGTTGTAGCGTACCTGTGAAGACAAATTTAATTGTTTCAGGTACCTTTAACCAAGCTTCTCCTGTCGCCATTCCACAAGCTAGGTCTGTACTACCAACACCTGTTGCAAATGCGCCAAGAGCTCCATAAGTACATGTGTGTGAATCAGCACCGATTACCACATCGCCAGGTAATACTAACCCTTTTTCAGGTAACAGGCAGTGTTCTACACCCATTTCGCCAATTTCAAAATAGTTGACGATTTCATGCTTGTAAGCAAATTCTCTCATGATCTTTGTTTGTTCTGCTGACATAATATCTTTGTTAGGAGCAAAGTGGTCAGGTACTAAAAACACCTTGTTTTTGTCAAATACTGTAGCTACCCCTAATTTATTAAACTCACGAATCGCCACTGGCGCTGTGATATCATTTGCTAATGTTCCATCTAACTTTACGTTGATTAGTTCTCCAGCCTTAACCTGCTCACGATCACAGTGTGCAGCTAGAATCTTCTCTACTAGAGTCATTCCCATTATCCATTTCCCCTTTCTTTACTATCATGCGATTTAATGCATTGATATATGCTTTTACACTTGCTTCTAGGATGTCTGTACTCATACCACGACCATTTACACTGATTTCCCCTTGTTGTACCCGGACAAATACTTCTCCCAATGCATCTGTTCCACCAGAAACAGAGCGTATGCGATAATCGGTTAATGCAAGCGGTTCTCCTGACAATCGATCAATGGTATTGTAAATCGCATTGATAGGTCCATCTCCACAAGCAGCTTCTTCTTGTGTAACTCCTGCTTCTGTTCTTAAACGAACTGTTGCCGTTGGTATTGTGGAATTGCCACTTGAAATCTGGAAGTAATCAAGATGATATTTCTCTTGCGGCGAAGTGATAGCCTCTTCTTCGACAATCGCAGATATATCAGCATCTGTTACCTCTTTCTTCTTATCTGCTAATTCCTTAAATTGCTCAAATGCCTTATTGATTAAATCTTCACTAAGTACAAAGCCTAAATCCTGTAACTTATCACGGAATGCATGGCGTCCAGAATGTTTACCAAGAACTAAACTACTTTTCTTTAGTCCTATCGTTTCTGGAGTCATGATTTCATAAGTAGATTTATCCTTTAACATTCCATCCTGGTGAATGCCAGATTCATGTGCAAATGCATTTGCACCTACTACTGCTTTATTTCTAGGCACCATCATACCTGTTAATCTGCTAACTAACTGTGATGTACGAGAGATTTGTGATAAATCAAGGGTTGTTTTTGCTTGGTATAACTCTTTACGTGTATGAAGAGCCATTGCAATTTCCTCAATAGCGGCATTCCCTGCACGTTCCCCAATACCGTTTATCGTTCCCTCCACTTGATCAAGACCATTTCGAATTCCTGCCAAGGAGTTAGCTACTGCTAATCCTAAATCGTTATGACAATGACCGCTGAAACGCGCCTTATGGCTATTAGGAATCTCTGTTTTTAAACGACGAATCAATTCTCCGTACTCCTCAGGCATTAAATATCCTACCGTATCTGGAACGTTGATTACAGTAGCACCTTCATTGATAACTGCTTCAATGATGCGCTTTAAGTATTCTATATCACTTCTACCTGCATCCTCAGCAGACCACTGTACATCCGATACATACTTCTTCGTGTAACGGACCATTTCCTTAGCAATTTCAAGAACTTGCTCTGGCGATTTCTGAAGTTTATGCTGCATATGAATGCTTGAAGTCGCGATAAAGACGTGAATTCGAGGGTTAACCGCGTATTTCACGGCTTCCCAGGCGCGATCAATATCCTTCGTTACAGAGCGTGATAATGCTGCTACTGTCGTGTTCTTCACTGCATTTGCAATCGCTTTTACAGCCTCAAAATCACCGACAGAGGCAGCTGGAAAGCCTGCCTCCATTACATGAACCCCAAGTCTTTCTAACTGACTAGCAATCTCTAGTTTTTCATTCGTGTTCAGATTGACCCCAGGGGATTGCTCGCCATCTCTTAGAGTCGTATCAAAAATTTGAATTTCACGCATGCTTTCCACCTCTATCCTTTAAAAATGCTTTTAATTTTTATAGAAACTCTATATTCGGTTGTATTATTTCTTATTTAACCATGACATCATGCCACGTAATTCAGCGCCAACTTTTTCAATTTGGTGCTCTTCCTCTTGTCTAGCAATTGCGTTAAATACAGGGCGGTTTGCTTGGTTCTCTAAGATCCAGTTACGTGCAAATTCTCCGTCTTGAATCTCTTTCAATACTTTCTTCATCTCTTTACGAGTTTCATCCGTGATGATTCTTCTACCAATCATGAAATCTCCGTATTGTGCTGTGTCACTGATTGAGTAACGCATACGGCTTAATCCGCCTTCATACATTAAATCAACGATTAACTTTAACTCATGTAAGCACTCGAAATATGCGATTTCTGGTTGGTATCCAGCTTCTACTAATGTTTCAAAGCCAGCTTTTACAAGCTCCGATGCTCCACCACATAATACTGCTTGCTCACCGAATAAATCTGTTTCTGTCTCTTCTCTAAATGATGTTTCAAGTACACCTGAACGAGCTGCACCGATACCATTTGCATAAGCAAGAGCAATCTCACGTGCATTACCTGTTGCATCTTGTTGAATAGCAAATAGTCCTGGTACTCCGCCACCTTCTACGTATACACGACGAACTAGGTGACCAGGGCCCTTTGGAGCTACTAACATTACATCCACGTTTTTAGGAGCAACGATTTGTCCAAAGTGAATGTTAAAGCCGTGAGAGAATGATAATGTCTTACCTTCTGTTAAATAAGGAGCAATTTCCTCAGCATATACTTTTCCTTGTCTTTCGTCTGGAAGAAGAATTTGAATGAAGTCAGCCTTTTGTGTTGCTTCTCCTACAGAATACACTTCAAAACCATCTGCTTCTGCTACTTCCCAAGATTTACCCTGACGAAGACCAATAATTACTTTTAACCCACTATCACGAAGGTTTTGTGCCTGGCTGTGACCTTGGCTACCATAACCGATTACAGCAATTGTTTTTCCCTTTAAGATATCTAATTTTGCCTCGTTTTCATAATACATTTTTACCATTTTAATAATTCCTCCTAAGTATTAGATCAAATTTTAGATTTTATATTAGATAAGTTAGCTTTCCTTCATTGAATTCAGCTAACTATGAATCTTTTGTAGTAGTACCTCTAAGTAAAGATACGACACCAGTTCTAGCAACTTCTTTAATGCCATATGGTCTTAATAATTCAAGCATAGCAGTAATTTTTGACTCATCTCCAACCACTTGAACTATCAGTGAGTTGCGACTCACATCGACGACGCTTGCGCGGAATGGTTCAATTAAGTTAAGAACCTCTGGCCTAGTGTTTGCTGTTACCATTACTTTAATGAGTGCTAGTTCGCGAGTAACATTTGGTTCATGGGTAATATTAATGACCTTAATCACATCAATGAGCTTATGCAGCTGCTTCATAACTTGCTCAACCGTTGGCTCATCTCCCCTAACAACAATTGTCATTCGGGATAAACCAACTTCTTCAGCTGGACCTACAGTAATACTATCAATGTTAAATCCTCTTCGACTAAAGAGACCAGAAATCCGTGAAAGAACACCCGATTGGTCGTTAACAAGAACAGAGATTACATTTTTAACATTTTTCATATTACTCATCTCCTCTCATCATATTCTCAACTGGAGCGCCTGGTGGAATGAAAGGAAATACGTTTTCTGATTGTTCAACAACAAATTCTAACACACACGGACCCTCAAAAGCTAATGCTTCATCAATGATTTGCTCTGCCTCTTCCGGAGTAGTTGCACGGAATGCTTTAATGCTATAAGCTTCAGCGAGTTTCACAAAGTCTGGATGTCCTTTAAAGATTGTTTGTGAGTAGCGCTTTTGGAAGAACATTTCTTGCCATTGACGCACCATTCCCAAAGCCCCATTATTCAGGATTGCAAGCTTTAATGGAATCTGATGTTCAGAGATTGTCGCTAGCTCTTGAATATTCATTTGCACACTACCGTCACCGGAAATACAAATTGTCTGGCGTTCTGGACGCCCAAGCTGTGCACCGATTGCTGCAGGTAAGCCATAGCCCATAGTTCCCAAACCACCAGATGAGAAGAACTGATTCGCTTCATTAAATGTATAATATTGCGAAGTCCACATCTGATGCTGCCCTACATCGGTAGCGATAATGGCTTTACTATCTGTCTTTTGACAAATTGTGTCAATTACAAATTGCGGACGGAGCTTTCCATCACCTTTCAAGTATGTGAGAGGATACTCACTCTTCCAAAACTTAACTTGTGTTCTCCATTCTTCAATGTCCAAAGGCTCAACATGTTCGATGAGCGCTTCCAATACATTCTTTAAATCGCCCACGATTGGAATATGTGCAGAAATATTCTTACCAATCTCAGCAGGATCAATATCTACATGAACAATTTTCGCGTGTTTTGCGAATTCGTCAAGCTTTCCTGTCACACGATCATCAAAACGTGCACCAAAGTTTAATAGCAAGTCACACTCATTGACAGCCCAGTTTGCCGCTATAGTACCATGCATCCCTAACATTCCTAAATGTAACTCATCACTTCCTGGGAATGCACCTAACCCATTAAAGGTTGACACAACAGGAATGTTCGCTGTTTTAGCTACTTTATATAATTCATTGGAAGCATTGGAACGGATCATTCCCCCACCAGTCATAATCAATGGTTTTTTTGCTTCTTTAATTACCTTCGCTAGCTTTTTAATCTGCCCTTTATTTGGCGCATACGTAGGATTATAGCTTCGAATGTAGACGCTGTCTGGATAAGAAAA
Organism: Desulfuribacillus stibiiarsenatis; assembly: GCF_001742305.1. Taxonomy (NCBI): domain Bacteria; kingdom Bacillati; phylum Bacillota; class Desulfuribacillia; order Desulfuribacillales; family Desulfuribacillaceae; genus Desulfuribacillus; species Desulfuribacillus stibiiarsenatis. The sequence goes on from NZ_MJAT01000038.1 coordinate 20,873, forward strand.
TTCGGCTAATTGCACGCCTACATCTTTACAAAAGTCAATCAGAACTGGCCCTGGTCTCCCAGTCCTAGCAATATGAAAGGCTTCTTTCATTACACGAGGAATCTCTTTAATATGCTTTACCAGATAATTGTGCTTTGTAATTGGCATTGTAATACCTGTAATATCCGCTTCTTGGAAAGCATCTGTTCCTAATAGGTCTGTCCCTACTTGGCCTGTAATACATACAAGTGGAACTGAGTCCATATAGGCTGTAGCGATTCCAGTTACAAGATTCGTTGCCCCTGGTCCTGAAGTTGCAATACATACTCCGACTTTTCCAGTCGCTCGAGCGTAGCCATCGGCTGCATGAATTGCACCCTGCTCATGTCTAGCTAGAATGTGCTTTAACCCACTATCATAAAGAGCATCATACACCTTCATAATAGCTCCCCCAGGGTATCCAAATACAAGATCTACGCCTTCTTGCTTTAGACACTCAATTACCATCTGTGCTCCATTGATTTTTTCTTTTTCTGTTTTGGCTCCACTAGCACTCATCGCGATATACACCTCTCTCTTATATTTCTTCTCTCCTAGCTCATCCAGTGAACTTTATCTTTTATCTAGTGTTACTTCGTTATATATGCTGTGTCATATTTCTAACTTCAGCTACTTATTTCCGTTGTCTCTATGGAAAGCCAGCTTATTTTTTAAACACTGCCCCTGTATTAGCGGATTGAACCAATGAAGAATAGCGCTTTAAATATCCTTTTGTTACTCTAGGCTGTTTAGCATCAATGGTTGCTTTTGAGTCTTCAATGCGTTGTTGAATCTCAGCGTCGCTTAACTTAATATCAAGCTTACGCTTTGGAATATCGATTGCAATGATATCCCCTTCTTGTACAATAGCGATTGGTCCATACGCTTTCGCTTCTGGAGAAACGTGCCCGATTGACGCTCCACGAGTTGCTCCAGAGAATCTTCCATCCGTTAGTAATGCTACTTCCTTATCTAAACCCATACCTGCTAATGCAGAGGTAGGTGTTAACATTTCTCTCATACCAGGTCCACCACGGGGTCCTTCGTAACGGATGACTACTACATCACCTTTTACAATTCCGCCAGTCATAATAGCCTGTACAGCACTTTCTTCCCCATCGAAAACTTTAGCAGGCCCTTCATGAACCATCATCTCAGGAGCTACTGCCCCTTGCTTTACTACCGCACCGTCAGGAGCTAAGTTTCCGAAAAGAATCGCGATTCCACCTGTCTGATTGTAAGGATTATCGACTGGACGAATTACTTCAGTATTTAAATTTGCAGCATTCTCTAAGTTTTCACCTAAGCTTTTGCCAGTTGCTGTAATGACAGATGTATCTAATTGACCAGCTAGCACCTTCATTACCGCTTGAATTCCACCTGCAAAGTACAAATCTTCAATGTGTTGGTCTCCAGCAGGGCTTAATTTGCAAAGTTGCGGAGTACGTGCACTAACTGAATCGATATACTTTAAGTCTAAATCAGCATCTAATTCATTCGCAATTGCTAATAAATGCAATATAGTATTAGATGAGCATCCAAGTGCCATATCGACGGATAAAGCATTTTCAAGTGCTTTGGCAGACATAATATCTCTAGGACGAATATTCTTTTCCAGTAGTTCTAATATTTTGATTCCAGTGTATTTTGCTAATCGCTCTCTATGAGCAAACACCGCAGGAATTGTTCCTGATCCAGGTAATGCCATTCCAATTGCTTCCGTTAGACAGTTCATAGAGTTCGCTGTAAACATACCAGCACAAGAACCGCACCCAGGACAAGCGTTCTCTTCCATTTGATATAAGTCAGCTTCTGACATTTTCCCTGCTTTCACAGCTCCAACTGCTTCAAAGACACTACTTAAGTCAACGCTTCTATCTTTAAATTTACCAGCTAGCATCGGTCCACCACTAATGAAAATCGATGGCTTGTTAATTCTCGCAGCTGCCATAAGCATACCAGGAACAACTTTGTCACAGTTTGGAACGAATACTATCGCATCGAAGTCATGAGCACTTGCCACTACTTCAATGCTATCACAGATGATTTCTCTACTCGCGAGGGAGTAATGCATTCCTAAATGATTCATTGCAATACCATCACATACAGCAATTGTCGAAAATTCTAATGGTGTTCCACCTGCCATCCTTACACCAGCTTTGACAGCTTCAGAGATTTGCTTAAGATGCTTGTGTCCAGGAATAATTTCGTTATGAGAGTTAACAATCCCAATCAGTGGCTGCTTTAACTCTTCATCAATATACCCCATAGCCTTAAAAAGCGAACGATGAGGTGCTCTTTCGATTCCTTGTGTCACTTGATTCTTCATAGTATAACTCCTCCATTAGTGTAAGGTTAGATTCTGATAGGTATTAAAAAAACCCTCATCTCTGTATACAGGATAATCCTGTAACAGGGACGAAGGTATTGGTCGCGGTACCACCCTGGTTCACTTAAGTTTTACAACTCAAGTCTCTTGATCCACAGATAATAATAGTATTCGCTTTTGGGCGGAATCCTATCATCCATCATGGATACTGTTCAACACGTATCGTGTGTCTAACGATCAATCCTAGTGGGATATCGTAATCGATATCGGTTCAGTTGATTGCTTTGAGGTGAGTTCACAAATAGCTTAGTGGCCTGTTCTCATCCTTCCAGGCTCTCTGTACACTAATACTCTATAAGTTACTTGTCCTCTTCATCGCTTATCAATGAAAATGTTTTGCAAATTTTCTGAAATCTATGATTATTCTTTGAATGTTTATAGAAAATTATATCTAGCTAGCAGTGAGATGTCAATACTTATGACCCACTTTTTTTCAAAGGAGTGAAGGTTAATAATTGATAACTTCCCAAAAATTGCACAGTAGATCCCGTCTTCTTAACATGAGCTAATGCTTTCTGTACTTTTTCATCATCAATATGCCCATGCAGGTCAATAAAAAAGTGATAAGAACCTAGTTGCTTCTTCGTTGGACGAGACTCAATTTTCGTTAAGTCAATGGATTCCTCTGCAAAAGAACGCAATACTTCATATAATGCTCCTGGATAGTCCTTCCCTAAAGTAACAAGTATAGAAGTCTTCCATGGCTCATTATCTGAACGTACATATTCTAATAGTTCCTTCCACTTCTTCGTTACTAATACAAAGCGGGTATTATTATTCGTGCGATCTTGAATATTTGCTGCTAGAATCGTTAAGTCATAAATATCTGCCGCGAGTACTGTTCCGATGGCAGCTTTATCTCGATCTTTATTTTCATGAATATATTCTGCTGCCTTTGCCGTACTTTGTAAATGCTCTGTTTGCGCATTCGGCAAGAACTCTCTCAAATAGTGCCTACATTGAGCTATCGCCTGCGGATGAGACATCACTGTCTGAATCTGATCTAGATGAACCCCATGATTGACTAATAACGAGTGAGAAACGGGTACTACGACTTCCTTCGCAATATATAGCTCTACTTGATTGGCTAAGAAATCTACCGTCAAGTTCACTGACCCTTCAATAGAGTTCTCGATTGGTACAACAGCAGCATCGATTTTCCCTTCATCAGCCGCTAGAAGAACATCAGCAATACTCGGATAAGGAATTAATTGACGATTCTTGGGCATAAGTTGTTCTGCTGCTTGTTGTGTAAAAGTACCCCTAGGACCTAAATAACCTATTTTGTATTCCATAAAGTTGCTTCCAATTCCTTTCCTATTTCTCCAGCCCGTTCCTTAGCTCTTGCCACTGCAGCATATAATATGTCATGAAATTGATTGTCTTCAAGTTTTTGCAAGCCTGCGGCAGTCGTTCCGTTTGGCGAAGTCACTTGTTGTCGTAATATTGCTGGTTCTGCTTTCGTCTCTAATAGCATTTTGGCAGCCCCATAGACAGTCTGCACTACAAGCTCACGCGATACTTCCTGTGATAAACCAGCCTCAACACCAGCTTTCTCCATACCTTCAATAAGGTAATAGATATACGCCGGTCCACTACCGCTTAAACCAGTCACCGCATCCATTTGAGACTCTTCAACAACTGCAACTTTACCGATAGTCTCGAAAATTTTCTCAGCTATGTGCAATGTTTCAGCATTTACATACTTACCTTTGCAAATACCAGTGGCAGATTCGCATATAGCACTAGAAGTATTCGGCATTGTTCTAATCACTGGAATTTCTTGTTTAATAATAGTCTCGATGATCTCAGTTGTAATCCCCGCTGCTACGGATATAAGAATTTGTTGATTATTAAGAAAAGCAGCGAGCTCCGTAGTAACATCCTTAATAGCCCAAGGTTTTACCGCAAGCACTATGACGTCTGCAAGTTCACACCCTTGCTGAATCGAGGAAGCTAGCTCAACTCCATATTTTTCGCGCAATTCTACTAGACGATCATGATTTTTTTGATTTGTAACATAGATTTGTTGCGGTGCAATTATTGCTGATGTTACAAGTCCTTTTATAATGGCTTCCGCCATCGACCCAGCACCAATAAAAAAAATCGATTTTCCTAAAGTACTTGCACTCATCGTGTTCCCTCATCTCTGTACATTTTATTACATATGGCTCACTCTATTTTTCATGATATACTTTCATTACATTCCAAGACGTACTTCCATGACGTACAATTCACTTTCTATTGACGAATTTGTCCTTGGCCGTACAGTCGGTATTTATAGCTTGTTAATTCCGGTAATCCCATTGGTCCTCTAGCATGTAGCTTTTGAGTACTAATGCCAATTTCCGCTCCAAAACCATATTGGAAGCCGTCCGTAAATCTCGTAGACGCATTATGATAGACAGCCGCGGCATCCACTTCATTTAAAAATTTGTTGGCGTTTTCACGATTTTCTGTAATAATCGCCTCCGAATGACGACTACCATATATCTCTATATGTTCGATCGCTTGGTCAACAGATTCGACGATTTTCATAGCTACTATATAGTCTAGAAATTCCGTATAATAGTCTTCCTCTGTTGCGGATTCTACCCTCGAATCTAGAGTTTGTGTTTTTGCACAACCAAGGATTTTCACACTCTGCTCTATTAAAGCGTCATTAAGAGTAGTAAGATGATTGCGAGCCCATTGTTGCTCGACAAGAATTGTCTCTATCGAATTACATACTGCCGGACGTTGTGTCTTTCCATTGATTGCAATATCTATTGACATACTTACTTGTGCTTCCTTATCAATAAATAAATGACAATTACCAACTCCTGTTTCTATCACAGGTACCGTAGATTTCTGAACTACCATTTGTATCAACCCAGCCCCACCGCGTGGAATCACTAAGTCCAGGTATTGATTTAATGTAAGCATTTCCTCTACTAACTTACGATCTAAGCCTTCAATGAGTTGTACAGCATCTGGCGATACCTCTGTTCCTTGTAATGCTTTCTTTACGATTGAAACTAAGCATGTGTTACTATGAATCGCATTAGAACCACCACGTAGAAGGACAGCATTGCCCGTCTTCAAACAAAGTCCTATCGCATCAATCGTAACATTTGGTCGCGCCTCATAAATGATACCGATGAGTCCAAACGGTACTCTAACCTTTTGCATCAAGACATTCGAATCTAGAGCTTTCTCGAGTAATACTTCTCCGATTGGATCTTCTAATTGAGTAATTTGCTCTAAACCTTCTACCATATCTTTAATTCTCGCTTCTGTTAAAATCAAACGATCGATAATGGATTGAGAAGTTTGGTTGGCAATTGCCGCATCAATATCCTTTTGATTCTCCGCGACAATGACATCAATATTTTGTAGTAACCCTTGAGCAATGGCTAAGATTGCTTGATTCTTTGCCTCTGATGATGTCGTGGATAACTTACGACAGACCTGTTTTGCTATTTTTGCTTTTTCTACTACTTCTGACATGGATATCCCTCCGAGCGATTGACTGATTATATTTCCAACCATAATAACACATTTCTCTAGTGGATAAATAGGTCATTTTTATGAATAACAATAATTCCTTTTGGTCGAATTTCTTGTTCTAATATGCCTTTAATCTCCGCACTGGAAATGCTGACAACGCCCTTCCCTAATTCTTTGCCAGATTCACTACAAATTTCAATGACATTTCCGCTACAAAAATCACCTTTTATTTCTTTTACCCCAGCGGCTAAAAGACTTTTGTTATCATGATATATCGCATGTTCTGCACCATGGTCGACAAAAATCTTACCCAGTGGCTTACTTGCAAAAGCTAGCCATTGCATCCTATTTTTTAACGTCTTTTGGGCAGGAAGAAACTTCGTTCCAATATTCTCATGCTCTAAGAAAATCTTCTTCAACACCCACGGTATTGAACCCTTTGCAATATATGTAGTAGCACCGCTCAGTGTCGCAATTCTCGCCGCTTCGATTTTTGTGATCATACCACCGGTACCAGCCTTGGTACCAGCACCTTTAGCCATTTGTTGAATTGATTCATCAATTATGTCTACAACATCTAGCTTCTTCGCTTCTGGATTATGCTTCGGGTGATCCGTGTAAAGACCATCTATATCTGTTAGAACAAGCAGTGAATCGGCCTCTACAACACCTGCAACAAGTGCTGCAAGTCGATCATTGTCACCAAATTTAATCTCATCCACTGCTACTGTATCATTCTCATTCACAATTGGAAGAATGCCGTTTTGCAATAAAGTCTGAAACGTATTTTTGGCATTCACGTAGCGTTTTCGGTCTGCAATATCTTCATTGGTTAATAAAATTTGTGCGACATTGATGCCTTCGCATTGGAATAGTTGTTCATAACGGTGCATTAATAGACCCTGACCTACAGCAGCTGCTGCTTGTTTCTGTGGTACGAGAAGCCCCTCGCGCTCCCAACCTAACTTACCAAGCCCTGCCGCAACAGCACCAGAAGATACTAACACCACTTCAAACCCTTTACGCATGAGGTACGCTATCTGTGTTGTCAGCTTTTCCATTTGATCGTGGGCTATAATTCCATCGGCCGTAAGGCTACTACTTCCTACTTTTATTACTACTCTATTCTTCATTTTCGTCCATCTCCTATAAAGAAAACTTAGCATTCGCCAAGCCTTAGGCGAAGAGAATGCTTTAGTTGCACTTATTTCGCAGCTTGGCGATACTTATCTCTCACTTATAAAGTGAGAATTAGTAAAGCCGCTAAGATAAAGAAAACTTAGCATTCGCCAAGCCTTAGGCGAAGAGAATGCTTTAGTTGCACTTATTTCGCCTGTACCCCTTGCGGGTGAAGCTTGGCGACACTTATCTCCCACTTTCACCTAAAGGTACGTAATGGTTCTAACTATTTTAAAAATAGAAGAACCATTCTGTAGAAGTGGGAGTATTAATAAAGCCGCTGAGATAGAAGGATTCTATATACTAGCAACGAAGTAGTGCGTTATAATGCTACAATTTAGCACGTTTTATTAACATTTGTATTAAAAAAGAAGAGTTCATCATCCAGTACGGACGAGAAACTCCATTTCTCACTTAAGATTTATCAATCTTAGCGCCTGATAAAATAGGCTTTAATACCCTAATATTACATTTCACGCCATGCGCTTCAAAGACTTCCTTCATAACAGTTTGCACTTGTTTTGAGTCGTCAGTAGTGAGTGCTAAGATTGTCGGTCCCGCTCCACTTAGCACTACTCCTAGGGCCCCTGCCGCCTTGGCATTTTCTATTACTTCATTCATGCCTGGTATAAGTGTACAGCGGTATGGCTGATGCAATCGATCTTCCATAACCTCTGCTAATAATTGTAGGTTATTCGTTATAAGAGCAGTCACTAACAACGATGCCCTGTTCACATTAAATAACGCGTCCTGAAACGATACTGTGCTAGGCAAGACTTCTCTTGCCTTCTTCGTCGCTAACGGAAATTCTGGGATTGCGACAACTGCTTCAATCTGGATACCAGGTACTATTTTCTGATAAAGCAATTTATCCTTGCCCCATCCCGCGACAATAACTCCGCCTAATAAAGCAGGAAGTACATTATCAGGATGTCCCTCAATCTTTGTCACGAGTTCAGCTAATTCTTGTTCACATAATGGATTATCTAACAGCGCGTTGGCTGCGACAACTCCCCCTACTACCGCTGCCGCACTACTCCCAAGACCTCTTGCAACAGGCACTTCATTATGAAGATGAATACGTAATCCAGGACAATGTTGCTCAACTTGATCAAAGACCATTTTCGCAGCTTGGTAGACAATATTCGTTTCGTTTAGACTGATATCAGACTCGCCTTCCCCACTAACAGTTATCACTAACGAATCATGGATTGCCATTTCTACTGTATTATACATATCCAACGCCATTCCCATCGTATCAAAGCCCGGGCCTAGGTTCGCAGTCGTAGCAGGTACTGTGACCTTTACCATTATGTCTCCTCCAAATCATATCTGTTTAGCCAATAATCTTCTTTAATACAGCTTCTTTCTCTGCTGGAACTACTTCCGGCTCGTAATTCGTTACACTTAAAGCTGTGTTAGGATCCTTTAAGCCATTCCCTGTAAGGACACTTACAACTTTAGAACCCTTTGGAATCGTCCCATCTTGCACAGACTTTAATACACCTGCTAGAGAAGCAGCCGATCCAGGCTCTGCAAAAATCCCTTCACGCTTTGCCATTAATTTGTATGCAGCAATGATTTCTTCATCAGTCACCATATCAATTTTTCCATTAGATTCTTTCGCTGCGTTTACTGCCCCGTCCCAGCTTGCTGGGTTACCAATACGAATCGCTGTAGCAATTGTCTCTGGTTTTTCAATAATTTCATTTTTCACAATTGCAGCTGCACCTTCAGCTTCAAAACCTAGCATAATCGGAGTTTTTGTAGAAATCTTATGCTCGCAATATTCTTTAAAGCCTTTCCAGTACGCAGTGATATTCCCTGCATTACCAACTGGTATAACTAAGTAATCTGGTGCATCTCCCAATTGATCACACACCTCAAAAGCAGCCGTTTTCTGACCTTCTATGCGATATGGATTGACAGAATTCACTAATGTGATAGGCTCTTCATCAGTAATATCACGCACAATTTTTAATGCTTGGTCAAAGTTACCTTCTATAGCTACAACTTCCGCACCATAGATGATTGCTTGCGCTAATTTCCCTAACGCTATATTCCCTGCAGGAACTAACACTAGGCATCGCATACCCATGCTAGCAGCATACGCAGCAGCGGCAGCTGATGTATTGCCTGTAGACGCACACATAATCACTTTACTACCTTCTTCTGCTGCCTTCGCAACAGCCATTACCATTCCGCGGTCCTTAAACGATCCTGTAGGATTTAATCCTTCATATTTAAAATATAGTTCAATCCCTAATTCTTGAGAAAGATTTTTCGCGTAAACAAGTGGTGTGTTTCCTTCATATAAAGTCACGCGAGGTGTCTTATCTGTTACAGGTAAAAATGCTTTGTATTTTTCAATAATTCCTTCCCACTTCACTGCTTATTTGCCTCCTTCTTCTACTCGAACAATATTATAAACCCTAGCAACTTGAGCAAGTTTGCCTATTTCCTTTGTAGCCTTTTGTAGCTGCTCGTGTCTTACTGTGTGTGTTACAAGTACAACTTCTGCTTCACCAGTTGCACAATCTTCACAACCTGCGCTTCTGCCTCCACGTTGAATAATTGATTCTACGCTGACGTTATTCTCACCTAGAATTCGAGTGACACCTGCTAATACGCCAGGCTCATCCTTAGCGAGTAGACGAATGTAGCTTTTGGAAACGATATCATTGATATCTTTAATATTCTTATCATGATAACACGTACAACCAATTCTGCCATTGGAATTACTACGAATATTTCTTAAAACCTCTACAACATCCCCCATGACAGCACTCGCTGTCGGGAGTTCGCCAGCACCTCGGCCATAGAACATCGCATCACCTAACGCCTTACCTTTTACAAACACTGCATTATATACACCATTAACTGCAGCTAGCGGATGATTATTCGGGATAAACGTAGGATTTACTCGTACTTCAATTTGACCATTTTCACGCTTCGCCACACCTAAAAGTTTAATGACATATCCTAAGTCCTTCGCGTACGCAATATCGCGCGCAGAGATTTTCGTGATCCCTTCCACATTTACATCATCAAATGTAACACGTGAACTAAAGGCAATAGAGGCCAAAATAGCCGTTTTTCGCGCAGCATCATATCCCTCTACATCAGAGGTTGGATCAGCTTCTGCATATCCCAGCTCTTGGGCTTCCTTTAACACATCAGCAAAATCTGCTCCTTCTTGTGTCATCTTGCTTAAAATGTAGTTGGTTGTTCCATTTAAGATTCCCATTACTTCTACAATATCATCAGCGGCTAAACTTTCCTTTAACGCGCGAACAATTGGAATCGCGCCAGCAACTGCAGCTTCATACATTAAGTCACATTTCTTTTGGTCCGCTAGTTCAAAAAGCTCTTGTCCTGATATAGCAATTAAATCTTTATTCGCAGTAACTATATGCTTCCCTTGATTGATGGCGTCGATAATGTGTTTCTTAGTTTCTTCGATTCCACCCATAACTTCAATAAGGACCTGAATATCTTTATCCATAATAACATCCAGAGGATTATCTGTGAATATATCTTCGGAAAGTTCTATATTACGTTTCTTATTTAAGTTCTTTACCAGAACTTTTTTAATTTCAATGTGATACCCTGTTTTCTTAAATAAATCCTCTTGATTTTCTTTAATAATTCTCGCCACACCAGTACCAACAGTACCTAAACCTAACAAACCAACTTTTATTGTTTCCATAATTCCCACTCCTCATAATTGATTGTAATCGTTTCTTTAATTACTATTAGATATTGCTTGAATTTTGTATATACGTTAATTCTGTCCTACTAAATGAGCTTTCTTAACTCCTTGTAAGCTAACAAGGTTTTCTAATAACAGTGGCAAGTCTACATCCATAGACTTGGTTTCTATTGTCAAAGTAACAATTGCCATCCCTTGTAATGGTAAGGTCTGATTGATTGTCAAAATGTTACCTTGGTGATTTGCAACAGCACTCAGAACCTTCGAGAGAATCCCAGATTCGTGTTTTAAATCTAGGGCGATTGTAACAATGCGCTCCCTGGATGCCTCGTGAAAAGGTATAATTCCGTCTTTGTACTTGTAAAAGACGCTTCGGCTGATCCCTACACGTTCCACTGCTTCTTTGACAGTTGCAACCTCGCCTCTATTTAATAGTTCCTTAGCTAAAGCTGTCTTGATTACAACGTCTGGTAAGATATCCTCCTGGACAAGGTAATATGTAGTTTGTTTAGACATGTTTATTCATCACCTTCTGTCCTCGAATGAGATACAAACGTCTCTGCATAATGGACATTATAGCACGGATTCAAAAAAGGTCAATAGTGTATCCTCATTATTTACATTAAATTTGACGAAAATATACATTATCGATAACATTAACTCAGTTTACTCAACATCACAGAATTCAACATTTGTAATAAAACATTCTTCTTTTTTCTAAAAATAATTAAGCTACTTAAAACAATTAAGTTACATAGGAGTGGTTGAAATGATAATTGGGGCACATGTATCTTTTGCGAAGGGGTTTCATGCAGCAATTCAAGAAGCAGTGAATATGAATGCTACGGCATGTCAATTCTTTACTAGAAGCCCTCGAGGTGGTAAAGCCAAGGATTTAATCGATAGGGATGTAGAAAAAGGAAAAGCTCTTGCCGTAGAGCGTGGCATTCAATCTATGGTTATTCATACACCTTATATCATCAATTTAGCAGCACCGAAAGAAGATACCTTTACTGCAGCAAAGGAAATTTTATCTCTTGATATACAGCGTGCTCAGATATTAGGGGTGCAAAATGTAGTTGTCCATACAGGTTCTCATACTGGTAGTGGCGAGAAACAAGGCATCAAAAGAATTGTACAAGCACTCGATGAAACACTCACTGGAGAAGAGCAAACAACAGTCTTATTAGAAATGATGTCAGGACATGGTTCAGAACTAGGTGGAACGATGGATCATATCCAAGAAATTCTTAGCCTTGTGAAACATCCAGAGAAGATAGGCGTTTGTGGTGACACTTGCCATATGTATACGGCAGGATATGATTTAGTCCAAGATTTAGATGGTGTATTGGACGAATTCAATCGTAAAATAGGTCTTGATCGTTTGCGAGTATTCCACGTAAATGACAGTAAAATGCCCCTAGGTAGTCATAAGGATCGTCACGAAGACATCGGTTATGGTACCTTAGGGGGCGATTTCTTCCAATCATTTGTTCGGCACGATAAATTACAACATGTTACGTTTATTCTCGAAACTCCAACTGGAGTATATAAGGAAGAAATTGCTTATATTCGAGATAACGCTCCTTTACCACCACGCAGCTAATTACCCATGATCTGAATAGGCGGGAAAATGTTCGGTGGTTTCACTGACGGACTATCTCCGCCTCCTTCAGTTCCTTGCGGCAATCCTCTGCCGTTATAGTAGAATTGTGGAACATTCCCTACATACAAGGCATAGGCGATTGGAATTCGTGTGACAACCTGGGTATTCTTCGTATCAAAAGGAATTACAATCTTAACATCTGCCTTTACTTCTACAAACACGACATGCAGGGTTTGGTTAATACCTGCTTCTTCGAAACGCCAATCCACATTCGTATACGCAGCTCCCTGAGGAACAATCGTAATCGGAATCGTTGGTCCATATTGTGATAATATCGTTGAGTTAAATGCCTGACCGATTGGAATGCGGATTACTTCCTTTTCTATCGCATTTAATGTGTTTTGAACGCGTATTGTTGTTTCGGCAGCTATCCTAGAAACTTCAGAGAAATTTAATTGCGCATAAGACACTCGACCTTGACTATCCAATTTAATATCTAATAGATTGCGATAATCTGTTTCCTCGGCAATCTTTTTACTGACGGCATCGTTAATCGCTTCCGTTGCAATTTTTTTCGTCCGCACTTCAGCAATTGAGATTAGATTTGGACGTAAGTTTGTCTCCAAATAATAAAAGCTATATAAGCTGCCATAAATTGATACAGCCATAAACAAAAATAGTATCAGTGAATGTTTTCTTCGATATCGTTTAAAAAGGGGCACTATCCAACACCTCGCTTATAACAATTCTATGCACGTGTGTTGGAAAAGTATTCTGCTTGTATATCTTTATTTGACTTTTGCGTACTTTCTTTCCCTATATAATAGTCGTCGACAAATTGTCTGTTATGGCAAATATTTTTTTGCTTTTGTTCACTATTTGAAATTATGTTATAATAAACTATAATTTTTTGCTAATGACTTATCGCATTTTATATGCTTTATAAATAGAGAGGAGTACCATCCGATGTCAGAAGGAAAAGCGCCGACAAATTCAAATAGAAAGAAACAGTTGAAAATGTTAGGGGGCCTATTTTTAAAAGGATTAAAATTATTTATAGCTATAGCAGTTGTTATTGGATTCTTTGCAGGTGGAGCAGTGACAGGTTTTGTCGCTTCGAAGGTGAATGGCATGCCTACACCAACGAAAGAGGAAATTAGAGAAAAGGTCAATGAAGGCTGGCAAGTAGGTTTTGCTTATTTCGACGATAGTACTCTAATCGGGCAATTGCGTGCTGAGGAAAATAGAAAAACAGTGGAACTAGATGAAATCTCACCGTATTTAATCGATGCCTTTATAGCTACAGAGGACAGAGACTTCTTCAACCATCCTGGCGTGAATATCATGGCAGCATTCCGAGCAGTAAAGCAGAATTTAGTTGCAAGGGATATCGTGAGTGGTTTTAGTACGATTACCCAACAGCTTGCACGTAATACTTTCCTTACGCACCAACAGTCTATGGAAAGAAAAGTACGAGAAATGTTTCTAGCTCTACGTATGGAGCGCGCCCTTACGAAAGAAGAAATTTTAACGGCATACTTAAATAAAATTTATTTCGGAAAAGATGCCAATGGCTCTAATATATATGGCGTCGAAGCTGCAGCCAAAGGTTATTTTGGCGTTTCTGCGAAAGACCTAAATTTAGCTCAAGCTTCTATCATTGCCGGTTTACCACAGAATCCCATTGGATATTCATTATATCGCAACCTTGAAGGTGCGCAAAACCGCCAAAAACGTGTACTTAATTACATGTTAACAAGTAAATTCATTACTAAGTCTGAATATGATGAGGCACTAGAATACGATATCAATGCTAACTTAATTCGCCCGCAAGCCCGTGCATATTCGAAGTATCCATTTGTAATGATGGATATTGAAGATCGTGCTGCAGAAGCACTTGTGAATGCAGGATTATATGACGACAAAGCTGAAGCGCACTACGCGATTTTAAGTAGTGGTGTGAACATTTATACAACAATTCAACCAGAAATGCAGAAAATCGTTGATAACGTTCTAAGCAATCCAGACAACTTCATGAAAAATATTAATTATAAACATCCTCTTACAGGAGAAATGATTGAAGATGCCATGCAGGAAGCTGGTGTCACAATGGTAGACCCTAAGACTGGTGCAATCTGGGCAATGGGCGGAGGACGTGAGTTCCAAAGAAGTCAATCGAACCATACTCGTGTGACTCGTCAAACTGGCTCTGCCATGAAAGCAATTGCAGTATTTGCACCTGCCATCGAGAAAAAAATCCTTATGCCTGGCAGCGTGATTGATGATGTACCATTTGTAAGAGACGATCCATCGGCGGCTTCTGGCCAATATTTCCCGCAAAACTGGGATAAAAAGTTCCATGGACTGATTACTGCACGTGTAGCTTTACAGTGGTCCTATAACATCCCAGCTTTGAAAGTGTTTGAACAGTTATCGCCACAAGTCGGAATGAGCTATGTCGAGCAGATGGGCGTAACTACGTTAACTCCGGGTGATAAACGACAATTAGCCTCTGCCATAGGTGGCCTCGAAAGAGGGATTAGTGTAGAAGAGATGATTGGCGCTTATGCAACCTTTGCCAATAAAGGCGCGCATAACGATCCGTTCTTAATTAAAAAAATAACGGATGTGAATGGTGATATATTGTTCGAGCACAAACCAAAGGCCGTTCCTGTGTTTTCTGAACAAACAAGTTATATTATGACGGATATGTTACGCACTGTTGTACGAAGTGGTACTGGTGGACGTGTCGGTGCAGAATTTAAAAACCGTGATATTGTAGGCAAAACTGGTACGACAAATGACACAAAGGATTCCTGGTTCTTAGGATATACTCCGGACGTTGCATTAGGCGTGTTTATAGGGTTTGACATTCCATATCCTATGCCATCCAGTGAAGGGTCTCGTTCGACAATTATATTTAATAAAATCATGAAGGAAGTATTCGATAAATTCCCTGATCGCTTCCCTGCGAATAAACGTTTTGTACAGCCAGAAGGCATTGAAAGTGTAGCTGTCTCGACAAAGTCTGGTAAATTACCTTCTGAAGCTGCTGCTGAAGCTAGTTGGGTAGCTTCTGACTTATTCTTAAAAGATGCAATACCGACGGATTACTGCGATGTTGCGATAAAAGCAAACTATGTAGAAGTGGAAGGCAAAAAATATCTTCCAAGTGAATTCACTCCAGCCCATAAGCTTAAGGTTGGCTATTTCATTAAACGTCCTGCCCCTTACGTATTGCCGGAGGGTGACCGCAAGTACTTACCTTTAGATGCTGATCAGGAGCTTCCTACTCAAGTGGATCCGCTCAATGATCCTAGTATGATGCCACCTAAGGAACCTACTGGTTTACGCGTGTCAGAACATACAGCAAATTCTGTCACATTGCGATGGACGCCTAGCTCTAGTTCCGATGTAAAGGGCTATATATTAGAAAGAAGCGATACTCCTTCTGGAATTTTCGTCCCAGTACATGAGGGTGTTATTACAACAACTAGTCTTACAGATATTGCTGTAGCTAACTCCTTCACATACTATTATCATGTAAAGGCAGTCGATAGTCAGGACCGGAATTCATCACCAAGTAATACCGTGAGTATACGACCTGGAACATATCCACCGAAAGCACCAGCTAGTACTAGCATCACAGAATCACCGATGGGTATAGCTCTTAATTGGGTGCATAATGCGACAGAAGAGAACGTTTCCCGATATAAAATCTATCGTGCTACTTCTGCCAACGGACCTTTTGAATATATCTCAGCTACACCAGACAACCGATATACCGATGTAACGGCAAATGCCCAAGGCGCATTCTGGTATTACATCACAGCTGAAAATGACAGTGGTGAGTCTGCAAAATCTAAGACTTTAACCCTTGTAAAAGGAAACACAAACCCTGGTGATCAACCATCAAACCCTGGTACAGAACCTCTATCAAACTAGCGAACAAACGTAAATCAGTCATTAAATGCATCACAGGATTAGTAAAAGCTTGGTAAAACGCCAAGCTTTAGAAAAGAGAATTCTTATATACTAAAGCAAAAAGCCACAAGTGGTAGCGAATGAATAGCTACTGCCTGTGGCTTATGTTTTTCCTAGATAATCCTAGGATACGATAAATTTTTTCTTGTGTTTTCCATAATCGATGTGCCTCATATACAGTAATAGACATGAACTTGATTTTTTGATGGAATGTCAATTGAGCTACCCGTGGCAAGTCGATTGTTGCTACACAAGCTATTTTAGGATATCCGCCAGTTGTTTGACAGTCAGCCCCTAATATCACCGGTTGCCCGTCAGGGGTAACTTGAATCGAACCATATGTTACAGCATCAGATATAATTTCTTTACTTTGGTCGTTCATATGCTCTAAGTTTCTTCCTTGAAGTCGTATTCCCATGCGATCGAAATCCTTCGTTACTTGATAGACTTCCTGATAAAATGAAGAGAGACCATGTTCGGAGAATGATTCGCTTTGCGGTCCTTCGATTACTCGTAACGTAACGGGATCGTTGGGATATACATTTTCTAACACATTAGGTAAATATTGGTGATTTAACGTACGCCTACATTGAATGTCGCCTGTATAATCAAGGTATGGTATTTGGTCGCCCGCCCTTAATCGTCTACCTTCGATTCCGCCGATATGTGCACGAATATATGTTGCTGCACTCCCCATCACCTTAGGGACTTGAAACCCACCTAGCACAGAAAGATAACTCCGACACCCTATGCCGATGCCACCTTGTTTCCCAAACGTAAGGACATCATCACGCTGGACTGGAATGGTGCTCCACATGGGGATTTTCTTATCGTTTATCATTGGCTGAAAGTCTGCTCCCGCGAGAGAAATGATTGTACTTTTTGAGAAACGGATAACAGGCGGTGTTAGAGTAATTTCCAAGCTAGGTGTATTTCTGTGATTCCCTAGTAAAAGGTTGCCAATCTGATAGGCATGAGAATCCATAGCTCCAGATACAGTCATGCCTTGCCCCCTGTATCCAATCCTGCCTAAATCTTGTATTGAGTCCAGTAATCCAGCGTTTTCAATGACAATTCCTTCTATATTGCTTTCCACTGACCGACCGCCTCCACATGGATTCCATTAGCCAAAATTCCATGTTTTAATTGATGAGCAATCGCTACGGCATTTTCATGATCCCCATGGATACACAATGTATCTGCGACCTTATTCTCATCACGTAAGAATTGTAACGCTTGTTCTGTTGCCTGTTTAGGTTCGCAAATCACAGCATTGGCCTCAGTTCTTGGAACTAGCGTTCCATCCTGTAGATATCGACGATCAGCAAATACTTCAACTGCAACAGGTAATCCATGTTGTTTTCCTAGCTCCAGCAGACAGCTATTAGCCGGAGCAAAAAGAATACATTCCTGGCGCGCTACTTTACATATGGCTTGAACAATCGCCTCTGCGACAACAGGATCTTTCACGGCACGGTTGTATAACGCTCCATGAGGCTTGACGTGTTGCATACTCCCCCCAAAAGCAGTAACCATACCTTGTAAGGCAGCGATTTGATACATGACCATATGATAGATATCTTTCTTGTCCATCTCCATATACCGTCTACCAAAACCTATACTATCTGGATAGCTTGGATGGGCACCAATCGCAACGTTATATTCTAACGCCTTCACAATAGTATTCGCCATAACTCTTGGATCGCCAGCATGAAACCCACAAGCAAGGTTTACAGAAGTCACATGTTGTAACATTTGTTCGTCATTTCCCAAGGAATAAATGCCGTAGCTTTCACCCATATCGCAATTTATATCAATTTTCCTCATAACTTATCTCCTAATAATGTATGATACGTTTCTCTATCAATTGGCGTAAAACGGATATAGTCGCCCGATTTTAATAGAAATGGTGATTCTCTGTAAGGATTATATAAGTCTATCGGTGTATGACCAATAATCCTCCAGCCGCCAGGACTATCTACAGAGTAGATTCCTGTTTGCTTCCCTGCAATCCCTACGGACCCTGCCTTCACTCTTAATCGAGGTTTATCTAAACGTGGAGTGGCGATTTGTAAGGATAAGCCTCCTAGGTACGGAAAACCCGGTGTGAATCCAAGCATATGTACTAGATATATCCTAGCAGAATGTATCGCTATGACGTCGTCCGTAGTTATATTATGAAAGCTTGCGACATCTTCTAAATCAGGACCATGTTCTTCACCATAAAATGTTGGAATCTCAAGAATCTGTTCAATTGAAACATTGGTTCTTAAGGAAGAATGATTGGGAGATGTGCAATTCGGAAATGTATGATTTAGAGATTTATTATGTTGGTATAATTCTTCTTCAACTTTTAGTAATTGATTAACTAGTTCCTGATATTCTATGAGATATGGATTATAGAAGACTGTCAACGTCGTGTATGCGGGTACCCACTCTACAATTGCATGGATTTCTTTTCCTTTAAGTATTTCAATAAACGTGAGGATGCGATTTACCGTATTCTCATCAATGCAATTACCAAAGAGGATTTGGATTCCTTGATCTCCTAAAGGCCTATATTCAAGCATTCCATTCTCCCCTTTACATAATTGATAAACAAAACTTGACATACACCAAGTCCTTCTGACGAAGGTGAATGCCTTAGTTGCCGTTATACTATCTACATTTAAAAACTTATACTTTCTGATAGTATAAAAAGATATCGTTCATCCTAGTGGATTTACATATTTGTAAGACTATTGCTTTAAGGTAAGAACCGTAACACCCATCCCGCCTTCATTGTAGTTCGCGATTCTCATAGATTGTATTCTCGGATGCTTTCGAAAATACTCTTGAAGTCCAACACGTAATGCACCTGTTCCCTTGCCATGTATGATTGATACTTCTCGTAGACCCGCAAGAATCACTTTATCTAAGTAGTGTTCAATATCATAGATAGCTTCGTCAATCGTTTTTCCGCGCAAATCTAACTCCATCCGCACATCGGAATGTTCTTTTTGTAGCCTGACAATCTGTTTCGTCTCTATAATAGGCTTCGCCTTGATTTTATCTAAATCTTCACGTTTTAGTGTGACCTTCATAATCCCAACTTGAACAAGATACTCTGAATCTGATGCTTTCTGTAGTACTGTACCTTTTTGATTGAGTGATCGGACCTTTACTTCATCCCCTGCGGTCAATTTCTCCATGAGACTGATATGTTTTACATCCGTTTTCTTCTCGTGCTTTTGAAAACTCAAAGTGTCAATAGCTTCTATTTCTTTCTTTTTCTCAATTAATACATGATCCTTGAGGATTTGCTGCTCTTTCTGTAAATCTCGCAATTCAGAAATAATTCCTTCTGCAGCTTTCTTAGACTGGGCAATCTCTAATCGCGCTTGATCTTCTAATTGCTTAATTTTCTTCTCTTTAAATTCTTGAAATTGGCGAATATCGTCCTGCATTTTTTGTTTTTGTAACTCTAGTTCTCTCGTAATCTTTTCAATCTTTTGTCGCTCATCTTCAAGTTCTTTACGGCTACTCTCTAAATTTTCTAAAAGTGAATTTACATCTTTCTCTTCTCTACTTAGATATTGCTCTGCAAGCTGTATATATCGTTCTTTTAGGCCTAAGCGCCGTGCAATCGCTAATGCATTACTCTTACCTGGTATCCCTATCAACAACCGATACGTAGGTCGCAACGACTCCACATCAAACTCAACGCTTGCGTTAATCATCCTTGGCATATTGTAAGCAAAGCTCTTTAATTCACTATAATGGGTGGTGGCAATGGTCGTTACTTTTAAATTGTGTAAGTCAGTCAATAATGCCATTGCTAGGGCTGCGCCTTCTTGCGGATCAGTCCCTGCTCCCAATTCATCTACGAGTACTAAACTATTAGGAGTGACGGATTCCAGAATATATATAATATTGGTCATATGACCAGAAAAAGTACTAAGGTTCTGCTCAATACTCTGTTCATCGCCTATATCTGCATAAATGCCGTCAAACACTGCAAAATGGCATTCTTCTTCCGTAGTCGGTTGCACTCCCGAACACGCTAGAAGTGATAATAGGCCGATTGTTTTTAATGTTACCGTCTTCCCGCCCGTATTCGGACCTGTGATGACGATTGTATGAAAATCCTCTCCTAGGGTAACATCTACAGGTACAACTTCACTGTCATGTATTAAAGGATGTCTTACCTTTCTTGCTTTAATGAAACCTTTATCATTTAAGATTGGGAATACTCCACGCTTTTCAACCGCATACATTGCTTTTGCAAAGATACAATCTAACTCCTGTAAACATACCATATTGATTTGAATCTCATCGGCATATATTGCTACTTTTTCCGTCAGGTCACGCAGAATACGATCGATTTCATTCTTTTCTTTAATTTCCATTTCCTTCTGCTGATTGTTTAGTGATACAACACTTTCCGGTTCAATGAACAATGTAGCCCCGCTCGATGATTGATCATGCACCATACCACCGAAAACTCCTCTGTATTCCGATTTCACAGGAATTACATATCGGTCGTTTCTTGTGGTTATGATTAAGTCTTGTAGCATTTTTTGATAATTTGAATTCCTTAGGATTTCATCTAATTTCTGTCGGATTCTACCTTGCAAGGTTTGAATCTGTCGGCGAATTTGTAACAATGTAGGTGATGCACTATCTTTAATCGTGCCATTTTCATCAATACATGACTCTATATCTCTTTCGAGGGAAGGATGCTCGTTCAAAGGTTCAACATAAGGGTAAAGCGATGTACCTTCAATATTTATATTCTTAGCATGGTTCTTCCAGTAATCTTGTATAAAATTCCGAACACGTCTAGTACCCCGTATTGTATTTGAAATATTGAGTAACTCTTCTGCATTCAATACACCTTGCATCTTCGCCCGTTTTAACGAGGTTCTAACATCACGAATCCCACCAAAAGATAAGTGGCCTTTTTTATTCAGTATTGCTTTCGCTTCTTCAGTTTCCTGCTGCAACTTTTTCGCAATCGCAATTTTATTAGTAGGTAATAACTGTTCAATTCTTTCCTTACCCATATGGGTTTGCGCCTTTTGGGCAATTAATAATTTAATTTTATTGTACTCTAAGATTCCTAGATCTTTCGCGCGCATAATGCGTCCTCCTATTTAACTCCTCGTTGCCAATGCCCTTTCGTTAGCTCGCCTTGGTAAGGGGCCGATAATCTATATTCGGTCTTTATCTTTTTCGTTTCCACATATTCCTTATAAGCTTCTGCATATACAGCCAATGTATCTTGCAAAGTGTCTAAATTTTGTAAGTCATGACTAATGTCAACAATAATCCCCTGGTGTCGGTTGTTTAGCAGTTCTTCAAATTCTGAAAGTAAGCTTGTAATCTGAGCATTGTAAATCTCAATTTGGCCAAATCGATTTTCCTTTACTGGCATTTGGAATCCCTTTCGATCCTTCAAGAAGTAATTCCTTTTCAGTGATTTTCCAATTTTATCTTCGGTAATATTCTCTGAAATCAAAGAATGTTCACTAATCATTAAACGATAGCGGGAATGAATATAAATAAGTCCTTTGTATTGGAACTTCTTCAATTGGTATTGATTCAGTTCTAACGATAAAGCAATCCCCTTGGGTGCCAAAACATCGAGCACAGAATAACTTTGTTGGTTAAATGCATGTAATCCACTATCAAATATAATGTCCGCCTTCTGGTTCACTTGCAAAACTAGTTCTCTCTGCCCAATTTGTTGCACAACAAAGCCATCCACACCTTGTTCAACGGCTTTACGAACGAGTTGCTCGATTGCTTCTAGGCTTTGTTGCTTTACCATACTAGGTATTACAGCATAGATTGAACGGTTGGCTTTCTTAGCAATGATTTTCTCTAAAGAGCTCCAATCTCCTGCAAAGAATATGGAAGAGTATTCTTCAGGCAAATAGTCCACAACATTGACGTCCGCGATTTTTGCAATCAACATTGGATGTCTCTTATAATTTTCCTGTAAACTTTTTTGTTCCTGAGTGTCTATTCCTAAGTCATTATGAAATTGAAAACTACCCTTTCCTTTTCTTAGAGATGTACACTCATCGACAGCCATTCTTCGAAGGTCATTGAGTATACTAGCAGGAATCATTGCATTCTCATCAATATCTAACGTGATTGCTTTGAGCGTAAATACTGTATTGCCAAGGCGATTCAACTGTTTTTCTACTACCTCATAAGAAATTGGATGTTTCTGAGC
Organism: Desulfuribacillus stibiiarsenatis; assembly: GCF_001742305.1. Lineage (NCBI taxonomy): Bacteria > Bacillati > Bacillota > Desulfuribacillia > Desulfuribacillales > Desulfuribacillaceae > Desulfuribacillus > Desulfuribacillus stibiiarsenatis. Next base: position 43,473 of record NZ_MJAT01000038.1, read on the forward strand.
AATCGGAACCACAAAGTCCGTTCGAATTTCCCCTTGATTCCCATCATTATCGCAGTACTGTAATACAGCATGCTCTCCAACTTTACCGATTAAGTGAAATGAAATTCCTATTTCTGTCGGATGATCAAGTTCATCTATTTCCCGGGAAAGAGTCTTATCAAAGCTCTTATATACATGACTTCCAACCTGCACTTTATGTTTCACAGGAAGTTGAACAACTTCCCCTGCTTGTGCGTTTTCTCTTTTTTTATTATTTATAAGGATTTCCGTAACCGAAAATCCAAACCCTTCTTCCTCTTCATGATTACTTTCTTTTCCGGAACTTTTTTTGCTATATCGATTATCTATTTCTTTGCTATGCTTGTGATGGGTTTCGTTTGTTCTTTGTTTAGGATGTTCGATATATATCCCATCCCCAACAAGAAGTGGTGCTTGTAAACGTACCCAAACAGAGTGTCCTCGCGGATCGACCTTTTCCACATGTCCAATCGACAAGCCTTTGTTGTTATGTCTCGATAGACTTATCCAATCTCTTCCTAAATTTTTCTCGAGAAATCCCGTAGAGAAGTCACGATTAAAAGTCTGGGCCATACGTGAAACATCAGCAACTTCACTTGCGACAATCATATCACGATTATCAGATTGGATGTGATTCCATACAGAATCGATCATATTCCGATAGGCTTTCACTGTGTAAAAGACATATTCCCGATTCTTCAACCGACCTTCGATTTTCAAAGTATGAATACCACTCTGAATGGCGGAGGTAACTAATTCTATGCCATTCAAGTCTTTAGGGCTAATTAACGTTCCTTGCATTTGTTCTAATTCATAGGGCAAACGGCAAGGCTGAGCGCATGTACCACGATTGCCGCTCCTTCCCCCAATCACACTGCTCATTAAACACTGGCCCGAGTAGCAGAAGCATTGAGCGCCATGGATAAAGGACTCAATCTCTATATCTGGATGTATTTGATGGATTTCTGCAATTTCTTCTAACGTTAACTCACGAGCTAACACAACTCTTTTAAACCCTAAATTTCTCAATGCTTGTACACCATATTGATTCGTTGTCGTAAGCTGTGTACTAGCGTGAATTGACAAGTCAGGGATATATGTCTTAAATATGTTCGCAGCCCCAAGATCTTGAAGAATCACAGCATCTGGACCTATTGCTGCTAATTGTTCAGCATATGTAACGAGCTCTTTCATCTCACTATCTTTAATAATCGTATTTACAGCTACAAATACTTTTCTTTGAAAGAAGTGAGCATAATCAATACCTTCTTTAAGCTCCTCCAAGGTAAAGTTTTTGGCCCCTGCCCGCGCACTAAATGCTGGCCCGCCAACATATATCGCGTCAGCACCTGCATGTACTGCAGTACGCAGGATATCCAAGGAACCGGCGGGAGCTAATAATTCTATCTTTTTCATCTTTTCACCTAGCCATTATATAGAATATTTACATTACCTGTGATTACGTTTTATATATTGTGAAATTTCATCTCTTGTTCTTGTATTGAGAATATCCTTTGCCTCTAATCCTGCTCTTCTTGCCACAGATACTCCCAATTCCATATCCAACATGGATTGCTTATCATGGGAATCTGTATTGATACATATTACCAGACCGTATTCTTTTACTGCTTTTCTAGCATGTTCAGCATTTAGATCCAAGCGATCTGGACTAGAGTTGATTTCCAGGCATGTATTTGTTTCTTTTGCTTTTGCAAAAACAACATCAATATCTAGGTCATAGCCAGGCCTTTTTGCGATTAAGCGCCCTGTTGGGTGAGCTAATATATCTACGTATGGAGATTCTAAAGCAGTAATGAACTTCTCCGTTTGTTGTTTTCGATCTTGTTGAAATCCCGTATGAATCGAAGCAACGACAAGATCCACATCATGCAGGAAATCGTCATCAAAATCCAATGTTCTGTTTGGTAAAATATCCATTTCTGTACCTGAAAAAATATAAAAATCCTTCCACGTCTTATTTAGCCTTTGTATTTCTTGTTGTTGTTTCTTCCAACGCTCTACCGTTAGACCTTTTGCTATTTTCAACGATTGCGAATGGTCAGTAATCGCTATATATTCATATCCCAGTTCACGTGCTTGTTGTGCCATCTCCTCTATGGTGTGCACACCATCACTATAGATAGAATGCATATGAAGGTCACCTTTGATATCGGATAGTTCCACTAATTTAGGAAAATCCCCTTTCTTGAACTCTTCAATAAATGTAAATTCACGTATTTCCGGCGGTATGAAAGGCATATCTATACTATTAAATATCTGTTCTTCCGATTCCCATTCTGTCTCTAAGTCAATACCCTTGTCATTAGCTAATGTGTGTGCAAAATTCAAATACTCTAGAGATCCCGTCCGTTCATGCAAAGTATAAAAGAACCGATTGGGAGCACAAAAGATAAAACGTATAGGAACTGGCAAACTATATTCTAAAAGCACGTCACAGTATTCAGACTCCTTGGCAATCACTGTTCGAATCATTGGTGACTTCAGGATCTCGTCCATCAACTGCTCTGGATCTTCACTACTAATTACTAAATCAATTCGCTCAATCACATCTAACCTACGTCGAATTTCACCCGCCATAGATACCTGTACCACTAGTTCTTGCTTTTGAAATATTTCTTCCAATGATTTTGCTAATGGCAAAACAGACCCTAGATTAAATTCTTTCGGCGGATTTTTTAGCCTTTCTATGCCAGTAATAACCTTGAATTCAAACTTTGCACCAATTCCGTCAATTAGTCGAATCTTTCTTGCTCGCGCGGCAGCTTCTAACTGATCCAACGTTGTGATTCCTAACTTTTTATGTAGAAGTCGAATGGATTTCGGTCCTACTCCATGTATTTTAAGCATTTTCAAAAAATCTGGTGGTGTTTCTTGTAATAGCTGCTCGTATTCTTGAATTGTACCTGTATCGATATATTCCGTAATGATATTAGCAATTTTTTCTCCAATACCTGGAATTTGTTTGCGTCTGGTAGTTGACATATCCTTAATTGATTCACGAATACTTTCCACAGTATTGGCAGCATTTCGATATGCAAGGATCTTGAAGTCACTCTCGCCTTTTAATTCTTTCAACACTGCCATTTCTTTCAAATACCATGCAATCGTGTAATTATCCATAAGAACACTCCTTTGTAGCCATAGTTGCGCTGACCCATCAACACAGCAGGTTTCCTGCTGATGTGTTGCTAATGCACAGCTATACTATCTACATAAAAAACTTATACTTTCTGATAGTATAACAAAAGTACAAAAAAACAACACCTTTCACAGGTGTTAGATAGATTCTCATATTCAAGATTGTTGTATAGTGGACGATTGGCATGTCGATGGTTGTATACTGGATGATTGCATACTCGAAATAAATACTTCCACTAATGCTGGATCAAATTGCGTTCCTGCATATCTTTGTAGCTCTTGAACGGCTGCTTCTACAGCCATCCCATCTCGATACGGGCGATTACTCGTCATCGCATCAAAAGCATCGGCAATCGCTAACATCCTGCACTCTATCGGTATTCCTTCTCCTTTAATACCTAGCGGATATCCCTTCCCATTCCACCATTCGTGATGCTTCAGAATAAAGTTAGCAATGTGTTTAAGCTCAGGGGCAGACATTGCAATTCTAAACCCAATTTCACTATGTTGCTTCATTTTCTCCCATTCTGTTTCCGTTAATTTGCCTGTCTTAAACAGAATTTCATCTGGGATACCTACTTTACCAATATCGTGAAATCGTGCAAATAAGCGTAAATCAACAATTTGTGATTCCGGTAGATTTACATGTTTTGCCATCAGCACAACTAACTCTTCCATACGTTCCGTATGCTTCTCTGTCTCAAAATCCCGTACCTCTAGTGCTTTTATCAGCAGTTGAACGATTCCACTACGGGTGCTTCTCTTTTCATGTAGCTTTTCACGATACATAAAGTTGTCTGCTTCACGATATGTATCTAATAAGTTGTTCTCGCCAGTGTTAATTGCATAGCCTATAGAAATGCTAATCGGTAACTGCGGATTATTCTGATTGTATAAATCTTGTTGCGTTCTTATGTCTTCCATACATTCAAGCAATCCCTCTCGGGAGGTATTGGGGAGTAAGATCGCAAATTCGTCACCACCAATCCGAGTACTAATCGCATCCAGTGGCACCCCCTTTTTGATGATTTGCCCTACCTCTTGCAAAAGCTTATCACCTACATCATGACCAAACGAATCATTAATAATTTTCAAACCATCGACATCACAAATCAAAAATCCAATTGGCAAATACATTTCATGGTTTAAACGTTTCAACTGATGCTCTAAGTAGATTCTATTATGCAATCCCGTTAATGGGTCGTGTGTACTTAAATATTTCAATTCTTCTTCCATGATTTTCCGCTCTGTAATATCCCTTCCGACTACCATGACAGATCGAATGTGATTATCGACATCAAACTCTGGTACCAGCTGCCAATCAATCCACTCTGCTATATTGGTCTGTGTTTCTATGCGTGCGGGGCCATGTTTATTAAAGACGTGATTCATCGCCTTACGAATCACTTCTAAATCATGGAAGATTTCTATTTCATCGTATTTCATACCTCGGTTAAATGATGAGCCATTAGCACACCTTGTCAGCACCTTTTGATTGGCATAAATGATAACCCCGTCAGAATTGATTCTTAAGATGTAATCTAATGAGTTTTCCGCTAAAGTCCGAAATTTACGTTCGTTGTCCCGTAAATTTTCTTCAACAATTCGTTTTAATCGTCTCACATTTGCTTCTTGAATCTCACGGCGAACGGCAGGTATTAATCGAATCGTATTATCTTTCATAATGTAATCGTGGGCGCCGGCTTTCATAATCTCAACTGCTAATTCCTCTAAAATTGTTCCAGAGACTACGATAAACGGTATATCTAAACCTACTTCTTGTAGAGTTCGTAAGGCGGAAAAGGCATCGAAGTTAGGCATTGAATAGTCGCTAATAATCACATCCCAGTCATGCCCCATCAAACTAAACAAAAGTTCTTCCTTGGTCTGGATTTGTTTCATTCGGATTTTGAAGCCGCCATTTTCCATGGCTCGTTTCAGTAATAATACATCGTTTTCTGAGTCTTCTATAAACAAAACATTCAATTCTTGATCCATACCTACCTCCTCCTCTCTCTTTATAAATGTACACATTACAGAACGACCTAATCTGCTAGTTATAGGCCGGCAGTTGATTGACCGACAACCAGTAGCGACCTAAGTTATTCACCGTATCGATAAACTCTTCATAATCTACTGGTTTAGTAACATAACTATTAGCCCCTAAACGATAACTATTGGTCATATCGCTTTCTTCACGAGAAGAGGACAATATAACGACTGGTGTACTATATAAATCATTATTTTCTCTAATCGTTTTAAGTACTTCCATGCCACTCACGACAGGTAAGTTTAAATCTAACATAATCACTTGGAATTGCTCATCCTGTGCTATAATTCGTAATGCTTCACTACCGTCTCTAGCAATTACAATTTTGTTTTTTATATTGTTTTTCTTTAGAGCTCGTAACATTAATAGCTCTTCATCTGGATTATCTTCTACTAATAAGATCGCCTTGTTCATCTAAGCCCTCCTACTTCTTTTAACGTTAATCTCGCTTAAAGAATGCATTAGTTGCGCAGACGCAAAAAACAGTAATTACTGATGTGCTACTAATGCAGCCTATGTACATCAAATAAAGTTAAATACATTCTGATGTGCTAAAAAAGAACGTACTTCCGTCTCCAATTTTACTTTCTGCCCAGATTTCGCCCCCATGACGCGCAATAATCCGTCTTACCGTTGCGAGACCAATTCCAACTCCAGGAATATCTGTATCATTATGAAGGCGCTGGAACGGAGTGAATAGACGATCATAGTACTGCATGTTAAATCCAATTCCGCAATCCTTAATGAAATATGCCTTCCTACTTGTATCATCTGTAGTACCGAATTGTATGTAAGTATTTTCTGGTGGAGAGTATTTGATAGCATTTTCTATTAAATTTGTCATCGCAATCCGGAGCAGGCTCTCATCACCACGAACTATTACATTCTGTTCTATTTCACATTGGATTTTCCGATGTCGATTTTCTGTCTTACTTTTTTCAATCAGTTCACATATAATCTGCGACAAATTTACACGTACCATTGAAAGATCACTTCTTGCAGAGCGAGATAATACTAGTAAAGAGTCAATTAAGTTACCCATATGAAGGCTAGCTTTACGAATTCTAAGCAAATAATCTTGCGCTTCTTCATTTAAGGACTCTGCGTAATCTTCTAAAAGGGCTTTACTAAATCCATTGATTGTACGTAGTGGAGCTTTTAAATCGTGCGATACAGAATAACTAAAGGCTTCTAATTCTTTGTTAGCCATTTCTAGTTGCATCGTTCTTTGATTAACTCTCGCTTCTAAATCAGTATTTAATTGCTGTATTTCTTGATGTGCTTGCTCTAGCTCATGGATTCGTTTTTGCAGTTCTGGATAATAGCTTTTCTGAATTGACACTTCTCCCAGCCCTATTAATTTTTCTCTTAGGTCCATCGGGGCCGTATATTTCGATAATGAATCATAGCGCCTTTTCATAGATTCCCTCGATATCAGTAAGACTTGCTTGCTTAGGATTAGTCTGCATACATGGATCCGATAATGCATTTTGAGCTAGAAACTTTATTGTCTCTTGATTTACACCTAACTCCGCCAAATTCCTATTTAATCCTATGACGAGTCGTAAGTTAGCAATACAAGCAATGAGTTTGTCTTTTATCTCATCCATTTCCATATTCGAAATATTGATTCCCATCGCGTGAGCAATGTCAGCATAACGTTCAGGGACGGCGTCAAAATTATAATCTATCACATGCTGTAAGAGAATGGCATTGCATTCTCCATGGGGAAGGTTGAGGTATCCCCCTAAACTGTGAGCCATAGCGTGAACGGCACCTAGAATTGCATTTGAGAAAGCCATCCCAGCCTGTAGGCTTCCATACATTGTCTTTGCTCTAACTTCGATATCATTCGGATCTTTCATCACAAGTGGGATACTTTGTGAAAGATAGCGAATTGCCTCTAATGCATGTAAATCCGTGACAGGAGAGCTAGCATTCGACACATAGGCTTCAATCGCGTGGCATAGAGCATCTATACATGTACAAGCCGTTAAATGCGGCGACATCGTTAATAAAGTTTCTGGATCAATTAATGCTACATCTGGTACTACTGTTTTACTTACGATTGCTATTTTCACGAGATTATCTGTATCCGTAATGATTGCGAACTGAGATACGTCCGCAGATGAACCTGAGGTTGTGGGAATACATACTAATGGTGGAATGGGAGTCTGCACATTATCTACACCTTCAAAATCTAAGATATGCCGTTGATTCGAAGCAACGATTCCAATGCCCTTTGCACAGTCCATCGGACTCCCACCGCCAATCGCGATAATCGCATGACAAGATTCATTCTTATATGTACTAGCACCTTCCATAACTTCATGCGCTTTAGGGTTAATTGAGACATTTGAGAAAACTGAATATTGAATCCCAAATTTATTAAGACTATCAATAATGTCATCGACTATACCTGTTTGCAGTACTCCCTCATCAGTAACGACTAAAACTCTGCTAGCTCCAAAATTTTTCGCATATTGACCTGCTAAACGACGAGCACCAACTCCAAAAATAAATTCTGGTGCAACAAACTTTCTTAAGTCCAGTCCATATTCAAACCTCATGAAGTCCACTCTCCCAAGTTATAGACTCGTACACACGATCATAATCACTAGTTATATAGTACCATATTCCGTTGGTTGTCGTCTCGCATTAATATGTAAACATGTAAGCTTTATATGATAAAGAAAATCGGCATATCGCCAGAAACATATATTCTGATAGTAAAAAATAAAACTCCTCCTGCAATAAACAGTTAGTAATTTCTACTGTTCATACAAGAGGAGCTTATATAAAAGATTGAGGTTCTAACCTTATGCTATTGAGTCTTGTAATACACGGATAATTTTGTCACGAACAAATCCAAAATCTGTTAAAAGATACTGTCCGATTTGCGACTGAGCCAATCCGTTTTGTATCGTTACTATCGGTAGAAACGATGCTATATTGATGATTATGATCAGTATAATCATAGTTTCTGCAAAGCTTAGTAACAGACCTAAAATTCGGTTGACGCTATTAATTAACGGTAGTTTTGTAAACATGTCCAGTGTCCTACCGACAAGCAACAATGCAATCCGAATTGCAAAAAACAATAAAGCAAACGCTGCTGCACTTGCTATCGTATTATTAATCGAAAGATTAATAGGAATGGGTAGTGCTAATAATTCATCAATCTCTTTCAGTTGAAAGTAAGGCGCTATGATTGCTGCCACTTCCGGGTGGTATTTATATGCAATAATAAATGACGCAATCACGCTAATTAAGCTGATAAACTGAAGTACAAATCCCCTACTATAGCCACGGATAAGGCTAACTACTATTAATAAGAGAATAATCCCATCTAAAACACTCATCGGTCCACCTCGAATGACTTTTCTATTGTTTCTCGATGATTCTTAATAATTCTTCGTATTCTTCCTTAAGTTTAAAGTATTCGTCCGTGATATTGACTGCTGTTAATACGGCAACCTTTTTCGCATCTAATCGAGGGTTTGCTTCTGCTAACTGGTTCATTTTATCGTCAACATATCCTGCTACAAGACGCATATGGTTCGATGAAGCAGATCCTTTCAAAGTATAGTGCTGACCAAATATCTCGATGGTAATTTTATTCTTATCAGACAATCATTATTCCCTCCTCATACGCGATTTCTTCTTATAGTAAGAATAATCATTGATTTTAATGAATTCTTAATTCTAAATTCTAGACTCTATATTCTAAATTCTAGATTGATTACAAAATCCCTGCAAGAAGCTGTATAACAATACTAACTACGTAGTTCCGCATTCCAATCTTGTTGAACTCCAGAGATTATTTTTTGGGTGACTTGTTGTATCTCTTCATCCGTCAAAGTCTTCTCAGGATTTCTAAAAGTCAATGAGAATGCTAGGCTCTTCTTTCCTTCTCCGACACCTTTTCCATCATACACATCAAACAATTGCAGATCTACCAATAGCGCTCCCGCATACTGTTTCACTGATTTCATAATTTCAAATGATGCCTTATCTTTGTCGACTACAATCGCTAAATCTCTCTTAATGGATGGGTAACGTGGTAGTGACTGATATTGAATTTTCAAGCTAGAAAGCTCCAGCATCAACTCATAATCGAGTTCAAAATAAAAAGTTTTTGGCAGGTCATATTGTGCCTGAACCTTCGGATGTATCTGGCCAATGTATCCTAACTCTTTACCACCAATTTGTATAGAGGCTGTCTGTCCAGCATGCATCGCTGGAAGGTCAGTCGCCTGGAATGTCACATCAAATAACGAGATTCCAAACTGGCTAACGAGAAACTCAACGACACCTTTTACATAGTAGTAATCAATTGCCTGCGGCTTATGCGACCAATGATTTGGTGTGGCGTCCCCATAAGCAATCCCAGCAATAATAACCTTTTCCGTAGGAAGCTGCTGCAATGGTAGCTCCTTCGGCATGAAAATCTTACCTAGTTCGAATAATCTTACCGCGTCATTCTTATGACTATAGTTGTAAGCGGCTAATTCTAACATAGATGGTAGCATCGTCGTACGTAAATGACTACGCTCTTCCGACATTGGCATCTTTAGTGGAATCATCTGCTGATATTTCTCATCAAGTAACTCAAGTTCTGTTACTTTTACAGGGTTAATGAACGAGTAAGAAACTGCCTCATCCCAAGAAGCAGAAAGCAACGTTTCTCGAACCCTTCTTCTCCCTTTTTGCTCAATTGTTAATTTTCCTTGTGTCGATTGACCAATCGGTAGCGTAGTCGGAATATTCTTGTAGCCAAATAGTCTAGCAACCTCTTCCGATAAATCGTCTGCAATCGTAATATCGCGACGACGAGTAGGAACTTTCACAAGTAACTCTTCACCACGGTTTGTAACTGTGAAATGTAATCTTTCGAAGTACTGTACCATATCGGCCTGCGCTATATCTGTACCCAGTCGACGGTTAATTCTGTCAGCAGTGATGATAATTTCCTTACCCTCACTCACATCAGCATTGGAATCGATATGGCCTTTAGCAACTCTGCCACCACCAAGTTCAGCAATTAACATGGCAGCTCGATTCATAGCATCAATGACAATATTTGGATCGGTACCCTTTTCGAAACGAACACTCGCTTCTGTACGTAGCCCTATACTAGTCGCTGTCTTTCTTATACTGTTTGGATTAAAGTGAGCGGATTCCAATAATATATTGACCGTTGAATCGGATACTTCCGATGTAAATCCACCCATTACACCTGCAATCGCAACAGCTTCCTGCTGGTCTGCAATCACGACCATATTGGATTGTAATGTGCGCTCAGTTTCATCTAAAGTTTTAATTATTTCTCCTTCATTCGCACGACGAACAATAATAGTCTTACCAATTACCTTATCATAGTCAAACGCGTGTAACGGTTGACCATACTCAATTAAGATTAAATTCGTAATATCTACAATGTTATTAATCGAACGTATTCCTGCAGCTTGGAGCTTGTTACGAAGCCACATCGGTGATGGTGCAATTTTTACATCCTCAATCACACGACATGCATAACGTGGACATAATTCTTGATCTTGAACATCAAGTTTCATCAATCCATCGATGGAATTGTCACTTTCTACTAAAGATATTGCGGGTACATTGACAGGGCGACTAAATAGCGCACCCATCTCATAAGCTACACCGCGAATACTCAAGCAATCCGAGCGATTAGGAGTTAAATCTAATTCCAACACCACATCATCTAAATTAAAAATTGTCTTTACGTCTGTCCCTACAGCATACTGTTCTGGGAATACGTAGATTCCTTCTTGTAGTTCTTTCGGAATATACTTGTTCTCTAGACCAAGTTCTTTTCCAGAACAAATCATTCCTTGGGACTCGACTCCACGTAATTTCGAACGTTTAATTTTGAAATCGCCTGGCAACACTGCTCCAACCTTTGCAACAGGTACTAACTGACCTGGTGCAACATTCGCTGCTCCGCAAACAATTTGCAATGTTTCCGTTTCCCCTACATCTACTGTACAGACTCGTAGCTTATCTGCATCGGGATGTTGTACAACCTCTAACACGTGCCCAACAACAACATTACTTACACCTTTATCTAAGCGTTCTATCGCATCTACTTCAATTCCAGCGTTCGTAAGACGATCCGCAAGGATTTCTGGTGTGATATCTGATAAATCAATCCACTCGTTTAACCATTTATATGAAACCTTCATGAATTTACCTCCTAAGCCTTTTTCTGAAATTGACGTAAGAAACGAGTGTCATTCATATAGAATTGACGGATGTCCTCAATGCCATATTTCAGCATCGCAATTCTTTCAATGCCCATCCCAAAAGCAAAACCGCTATAGATTTCAGGATCATATCCTGACATTTCTAAAACCTTCGGATGTACCATACCTGAACCTAAGATCTCAAGCCAGCCTGTTTGTTTACAAACACGGCATCCTTTACCTTCACAAATGATACAGGATACATCGACTTCTGCACTTGGTTCTGTGAAAGGGAAGAAACTTGGACGCAGACGAATCTGTTGGTGCTCTCCAAACATTTGTCTAGCAAATGTTAAAAGTGTACCTTTTAAATCGCTCATTCGAATATGCTTATCGATCACAAGACCTTCCGCTTGCATAAACACATGCGAGTGTGTAGCATCATCATCGTCACGGCGATACACTCTACCAGGACATATGATTTTTACAGGTACTTCTGATTTCATGCGTTCCATCGTGCGCACTTGAACTGGAGAAGTATGCGTTCGCATCAGGAATTCCTCAGTAATATAGAAAGAGTCTTGCATGTCCCGAGCCGGATGATTTTTCGGCAGGTTTAGAGCTTCAAAGTTATAATAATCTTTTTCAACCTCAGGACCTTCAGCTACTTCATACCCTAACCCTAGGAAAATATCTTCAATTTCCTTCGCCACTAGCGTCAACGGATGTTGACTTCCTGTGATCACAGGTCTGCCTGGCAACGTTACGTCAATATTTTCTTTTGCTAACTGCTTTTCTTGCTCTTTTTGAACAATTTCAGATGCTTTTTTTGAAATTTGCTCTTCTAATAACTCTCGTACTTCGTTCGCAATCTGACCAATCAGAGGACGCTCTTCCGCAGAAAGCTGACCCATATTACGAAGAATAGCTGTTAATTCGCCTTTTTTCCCTAGAATACGTACTTTTAAGTCTTGAAGATCTTTCTGGTCAGCTAGCTTCTCTAATGCTTCTAACGTTGCATTCTTTAACTCCATCATTTTATCGCGCATACTTTTATACCTGGAATCAGGTATAATTCACCTCACTTATTATAAATTTGCATAAATTTACAGATATTTCAGATTTAAGTAAACAATAAAAACCTTCATCCCAAAAAAGGGACGAAGGTTCGCGTTACCACCCTAATTGTAAACATAGAAAAACAAACACTCTTGTTTACCACTTCATTATCAATAACGGCATAGGGCCGACTATCCGTACTGTTTTCCGGATAGTAGTCTTCGGAGGGAACTTCGGTATTAGGTCTTAAAGCCACTCTCAGTCAATATGGCTCTTCCTGTTTAAAGCACACTAACACTTACTCGCTCCTGCATTACATTTTTATATGAAATTCATAAAGTTTGAACATTATTATACATGGCGAATCACGCTTTTGCAAGTCCCCATCGCCGAATGAGATCAAATGCTATAATTCCAGTAGCTACCGATACGTTCAAGGATTCTGCCTTCCCAGGCATCGGGATGGTAATAAACGAATCGATCAATGATCGAATCTCTTCTGAAATCCCATTCCCTTCGCTACCCATAACTAAAGCAACCTTTTCGGGAAGCGTATCAATAGTATCATATGAATCCCCTACAATGTCGGCACCAATAAAGTGAAAACCCACTTCCTTGAGTTGTTGAATAGCAGTATGTAAATCCTCTTCGATAACAGGTACATGAAAGATACTACCCATTGCTGCTCGAATTGTCTTTTCATTGTATGGGTCCGCACAACCAGCACCTAATATCACAGCCTTAGCTCCCACCGCATCGGCAATGCGAATTATTGTACCAACATTTCCTGGATCTTGCACTTGATCGAGTATGATGATTAATTGCGCAGCTTGATCACTATTAAGTATCCAATCATACCCTTGCATTGATTCGTGTTTCTCTACAACTGCAAGGCACCCCTTAGGCGATTTGACAGTCGATATTTGAGAAAATAACTTATCCTCTACTTGATATACAGGTTTGTCGCCAATCATATCTTCATTGAGCCTTTCAAAGACAAATGACTCGCTGATGTATATCTCTTTTACAGAATACTTCTGCGACTGTAAATTGTTACACAATGCTTCCTCTAGGAGCTTTTCTCCATCGATAATAAATGCACCGAATTCTTCTCTGTATTTCTTTTGATGTAGCTTTTTAAGTTTTTTAATTTTTGCGTTATCTTGTGATTGTATTACTGGGTACTCGCTCATTCAGCCATTTTTCCTTCAAACTCACGCAAATCATCATTATGACCAACGACTACTAACACATCATCTTCGTGTATAAGATCCTCAGCCCTTGGGGCAACATTGATAGCGTCCTTTTCTGACTTAATTGCCATAATATTAATTCCAAATTCAGCACGAATATTCAGATCTTTAATCGTTTTCCCAATCATCGAACTCGTAGCAACAAACTCCAGAATACTATAATCTGGCGACAGTTCGATATAGTCTAGAATATTAGGCGATAGTAAGTTATGGGCAACACGATATCCCATATCACGCTCAGGATATACGATACGATGGGCGCCAATCTTTTCGAGTACTTTCCCATGTAATGGGTTTTGGGCCTTCACAACAATGTGCTCAACACCCATTTCCTTCACAATCAATGTTGCCATGATACTTGCTTGAATATCTTGCCCAATGGCAATTACTACACACGGAAAGTTACGAATCCCCAACGCCTTTAAAGATTTCTCATCCGTTGAATCTGCCTGAACGGCTTGTGTTACCATGTTAGCAATTGCTTGCACTTTCTCTTCGCTATTATCAATTGCAAGTACTTCATGACCCATATCATATAAAGTTTTTGCTATACTACTGCCAAATCGTCCTAGACCAAGGACTGCAAATTGTTTCAATGAAATTCACTCCATTATGATTACTTATCTCAGCGGTGTTACTAATACTCCCACTTCTACAGAATGGTTCTTCTATTTTAAAAATAGTTGGAACCATTACGTACCTGAGGTGAAAGTGGGAGATAAGTGCCGCCAAGCTTCGAAATAAGTGCAACTAAAGTTCAGATGGAATAAAAACTCCATCTGAACTAAGTTTTCTTTATGCTTGTTCTTTCTCCAAAATCGAAATCAATGCTTTAACGACATCAGTCTCAGTAAACATACCTTTTACGACATCTCCTTCAACCACGGGTAAGCCACTGTATTTGTACTGCTCCATTAACTTTAAAGCCTCTAATAGTGTAGCACTATCTTCAACTGTTACCAAATCTTTTGACATTATCCAATCAACGGGAGTTTCAGGGTAGCGAGAAGGTTGACGCAATGCTGCTTCTATATCTTTTCTAACAACAATTCCTCTGAGAGCTCCATTTTCGGTGATTAATAAATGACGGAACTTTCTCTCTTCCATAATATCTAGGCATTCTTTTAATGTAGCTGACGGCTCTACAGTTACTGCAGGTGTGTTACGAAAATCTCTTACTAACAACATTACATTGCACCTCTTCCCATGATTTAACCTATCTCTACTATAGTTTTCATGATAACGAAAAGTAGTGAAGAATGCAATGCTAACCATAAATAGTAAAAGCCCTACTTTTCAGTAGGGCCTATCCTATAAATTAAGCATTTAGTTTCTCTTTCGCTACAGTAGCTAATTGAGCAAAACCAGTCTTATCGTTTACTGCTAAGTCAGCTAACATTTTACGGTTGATATCAACACCAGCAACCTTTAATCCGTGGATTAAATTGCTGTAGCTTAAACCATTGATGCGAGCAGCCGCGTTAATACGAGTGATCCATAATTTACGGAAATCACGCTTCTTTTGACGGCGGTCACGGTAAGCGTACATTAATGATTTCATTACCTGTTGTTTTGCTGTTCTATATAAAGAATGTTTAGACCCGAAATAACCACGAGCTAACTTTAATACTTTTTTACGTCTTCTACGAGATGTATAGCCATTTTTGACTCTTGGCATGACAAAACCTCCTACTTATTCCATTATTCTTATAGATATGTTACTAATTGAGCAATGCGCTTTTGGTCACCTTTAGAAACCGTAGCACTTTTACGAAGCTTACGCTTTTGATCTTGTTTCTTGTTTGCAAACAAGTGACTTGTATAAGCGTGGCTACGCTTAAGCTTGCCTGTTCCAGTTCTTTTTAGACGCTTGGCTAAGCCGCGATGAGTTTTCATTTTAGGCATATTCATATCCTCCTGTTACTTATGACTCATGATACTATTTCTCGTTTGATGGGTTCAAAATCATCAACATACTGCGACCTTCCATTTTTGGAGTTCTTTCCATGGTAGCAATGTCTTTCACGTTTTCGTATAACTTCATTAAGACATCTCTACCTAGTTCGCTGTGAGCAATTTGGCGCCCACGGAAACGTATGGTAGCTTTCACTTTATCGCCTTTTTCCAAAAACTTGCGTACGCTGCGTAATTTCGTCTGAAAATCGTTTTCTTCGATATTCGTACTTAGACGCACTTCTTTTATGCTGATAATCTTTTGGTTCTTACGTGCTTCCTTTTCTTTCTTTGTTTGCTCATAATGGAATTTACCATAATCCATGATTTTGCAAACTGGTGGGTTAGCCGTAGGGGCAACATTCACCAAATCTAAATTTCGATCAGTAGCAAGCTGTAACGCTTCCTTCAGTGGAACAATTCCTAACTGTTCACCTTCTGCATCAATCAGACGCACTTCTCTTGCTTTAATACCTTCATTGATTAACAAATCTTTACTAATAATTTACACCTCCTGATGACAATTCAATAACACCTTATGTCGACAACATACTTGGCATTGAAAGCAACAAAAAATGCGGATGAATAAATCATCCGCATTAACTCTAACCATAGGTATATTACACTCAGTCGGTTAATCGTCGTACCCGTCAACGTTAGTCAACTAGGTGAGAAGCGGATGCTCCTTCTTGTCACTTTTGCTACTATATCAAATTCACAAGATGTTTGTCAAGCATATATTTTCACTTTTACTGAAAACTCTGCAATTTATTTATACTCTACGACTTCAAGTAATACCTTATCTAAAAAGCCATTTACCATTTGGAAACCAAGATCATCTCCACGGAAACGAACAGACACGCCGCCATTTTCCACTTCTTTATCGCCTACAACTAAAATGTATGGAACCTTTTCCATTTGACCTTCACGAATCTTAAATCCTAGTTTCTCATTACGATCATCCGTTGTAACACGGATATCTTTCGCGAATAATTGTTGCTCCACCTGCTTCGCATATTCGTTATGAACAGATGAAACCGGAATAATTCTAACTTGCTCAGGCGATAACCAAATCGGTAACGCACCAGCGAAATGTTCAATCAGTAGTGCAGTAAAGCGCTCCATAGATCCATACACTACTCTGTGTAGCATTACTGGACGGTGTTTCTGATTATCATCCCCGATATAGTTCAAATCAAATTTTTCAGGCATTTGGAAATCTAATTGAATAGTCCCGCACTGCCAAGTACGTTTCAGACAATCTTTAACCTTGAAATCGATCTTTGGACCATAGAATGCTCCGTCCCCTTCATTCACCTTATAATTCATACCACGGGCTTGTAGTACATTTACCAACGCAGTTGTAGCGCGTTCCCATAGCTCATCAGAACCCATTGACTTTTCAGGTCTTGTGGAAAGTTCTACCTCATACTCAAAGCCAAAGACTTTATAGAAACGGTCAACCAATGAAATCACGCCACTGATTTCTTCCTCAATTTGATCTGGCAAAACGAATAAGTGCGCATCATCTTGCGTAAAGCTACGAACGCGTAACAATCCATTGAGTGCACCTGAAAGTTCATGGCGATGTACTAGACCTAATTCAGCCAAGCGGATTGGAAGATCGCGGTAACTTCTTAGGTGAGACTTATAAATCATCATCGCACCAGGGCAGTTCATCGGCTTCACAGCAAAATCTATATCGTCTACCTTTGTAAAATACATATTCTCACCATAATGATGCCAGTGACCCGATTGCTCCCATAATCGTCTATTTAGTATAATTGGTGTCTTAATCTCTTGGTATCCAGCTTTACGGTGTTCATCTCTCCAGAAAGACTCTAATTGGTTTCTCAACACCATCCCCTTCGGGTGGTATAATGGCATTCCAGGCGCGTCATCAGAAAAGCTAAACAAATCAAGTTCACGACCTAGTTTACGATGATCACGCTTCTTTGCTTCTTCTAGGAACAATAAGTATTCGTCTAAGTCTTCTTTCTTCGGGAAGGCAACTCCATAAATACGAGTTAGCATTTCATTGTCGGAATTCCCTCTCCAATATGCTCCGGCAACACTTAATAGCTTAATATTCTTTAGTTTCCCGGTTGACTCTAAATGCGGACCTGAACATAGGTCAGTGAATTCTCCTTGATGGTAAATAGAAATTTCCACGTCATCTGCTAACCCAGAAATCAGCTCTTCCTTCATATATTCGCCTGCTGCAGCAAAACGCTTCAATGCTTCTTCACGAGTTAATACTTCTCTTGAAATTTTGTGGTCTTCTTTAATAACACGATTGATCTCCTGCTCGATTTTCGGCAACTCTTCAATGCTCACTGGAGTTTCAAGAGATATGTCATAATAAAACCCATTTTCGATATCTGGTCCAATTCCGAATTTCGCTGTAGGATATAATCTTTTCACTGCTTGCGCTAAAATGTGCGCTGCACTATGACGGTAAATCTTCAAACCTTCTTCTGAGTCTAATACAATGATTTCTAACTCAGAATCCGCTTGCACTTCAGTATTCAAGTCTACATTTTTCCCATTCAACTTACCTGCGATTGCTTTCTTTTTTAGACCTGGGCTGATTTCCCCTGCAATCTCCTTAATTGTCATTCCTTGCTGAAATTCTCTAATCGTTCCGTCTTTTAAAGTAATCTTAATCATTATGGAGCCTCCTTTAGTATAAATACTTATTACAATACAAAACGCAAAAAAACACTTCTCCCTAAAAAGGGACGAAATGTTCGTGGTTCCACCCAAATTCAATACAACAATCCTTCAACGTCGTATACTCATTGTAATCGAATAACGTGGATTAAACGCTTAAGTTGAATTCCTTAAGATCTCAGAGGCGGTATTCTCATGTCAGCACATAGATAAGCTTTCAGCCTAGGCTTATCCTCTCTGGAAGTCTAATCATAAGAACATATCCTCATCAGCGACTCATTATTAATATTATAAATCGAATTGCAAATTCAGTAATATAATTATTATATATATTTTTTTGCATAATACAAGAGCTACTTCCTATTAATGATTCATGAAAATATCTCCGCCTTTTTTTGCATCTGGACTTTCCAGATAATTTGTAGCCATGTGGTATAAACCTGTAAAAATAATAGCAGAGATAATCATAGACCCGAAAATAAGGACAATCGCTTCCTTACCAGTTAATGAATATTCATTTTTCACAGTGAAACTTAATAGAGAAATAACAATCCCAGATGGTATTAGATATGACACATATATAGGTGCCTCTTTAAAATGTGCTATCCCTCCACTTATCATACCAATACCAATTGCTAAACCTAAAGAACTAAATATAAGTTTCAATACTTTACTAACAGAAATCTGTTTTTTATCAATAACAAATTCATTGATGTATGAACCAGCAGTAAAAAGCAATAGACCAAATAACAGTACCGTAGAATACCTTATAAAATTAAATGGCATCAAAACAATCCCACTAGACGTCATACCAATTCCTAAAAAATACACGACATATATTACGTACATCGAAACCAATTTCTTTAGCATGTTACTCCCACCTTAGTGATTTACAATCATAATCTTAACATGCCCATTATTTCTTGTTTTATTTAGAAAGCAACTTCATTACAAGTTCCTGTATTTCTTAAATACTACCAAGCACTTCTAGCACGTTATCCTGATTGTCGTTGTTATATTGTATATGGAAGTAGTCGAGAAACTTAGTGGGATTGTTACTGAAACTTTCTAAACAACGATTTAAACTTCCACCGTCCGGTGTATACATACTATATTGATGCTTGTTCATAAATAAGAGATTCCCTTCTTCTTGCCCAGGTAATGGCTGTAATAACAATGTGGGTAGTTTCTTAACTAATGCTTCTGCACAAGTGACTCCTCCAGGTTTTGTAATCATTAAATCGGAAGCGTCCATTAGTTCATCAACATTTTCCACAAAAGAAAACAAATGCACATAATCTTTATCATATCCGTTGGTTTCAATCATTTGGTACAGTCGATTGTTTCTTCCAGTAACAAAAAGGATTTGGATATTCTGTGTAGTTAGAATCATATCGATTAACTCTTTATCAAATCCTACACCTAGTCCACCACCCATACATAAAATCGTAGGCATATCCGCTAATCCAAGTTTTTTACGGACTAGTGTCTTATTGCTCTTTATTAGAAATTTAGGTTGGACTGGTATTCCAGTAACTTTTAATTTTGATGGAGAAACTCCAAACTGGATGAACTCTTGAAAAACATTATCTGATGGCAATAAGTAAACATCTACACCATCATTTACCCAAGAACTATGGAAGCAATAATCAGTGACTACAGTACATAACATAACATGTAAACCGCTCTTTTTTAATTTCGATATCATCATAGCGGGAAAAGGATGAGTACAAATAATTACATCCGGTTGGTGTTCTTTTATAACAGCTTCTATTCTTGCATACATCAGATGTCGAAGTAAAAATTGTGTATGTGCGGGAATCGGTGTATATTGAGTTTTCTTATAAATTTTAGCCCAAAGCGATGGCGAGTACTTCAAGGACTGTAAATATGCAAATGAAATCATCTGGCTTATAGCAGGCCTTAATAAACTACTTAACTCTAAGACATCCACTTTCCATCCTGCTTTATTGCAGATGATTAAATCTCTGATAGCTTTCGCCACCATTGTATGACCAGACCCAAAAGGTTCTGATAATATCAATATCCGCTTCATCATTAGAACATCACTTCCTTACTGTAAAAACAAAACTTTTGATACATAGACGACGATTCCTGATGTGAAAGATCCCAAGAAAGCTCCTATAATACAATCCGTCGGATAATGTAATCCGAGATACATACGCGATAAACCTACAAGAAAAGCCATGAAAATTAGTGCTGGTGCTAAAAACGAGAAATACATTGAAAACATAACAGCAATAGCAAAAGCAGCTGTAGTATGACCTGATGGGAAGGAATAATCCTTAAGTGGATGCGCACAAAGGTTGACTGCACTGAGGACATTATAAGGGCGTGGACGGCAATATGCCTTTTTAATAATATGAGCAATCACATGGCTAAGACTTAGGGATAACAGTGATTGCGCTGCCACTAAGCGAAGTTCCGAAAAGAACATCATTAGAAATAATAAAGATAACAACGTAAAAGTTGCACCGCCTAAATGCGTAATAATCGGAAATGCTACATCGAGGAATCTACATTTCATTTGACAATTTACCATTGTAAATGCTCGCTGATCGTTTACTGAAAGCCAATGAACCAATCGACTCAGGTATAACCCCTCCTATTGCGAGTATATATTTCCTCTTTATCATAATATTAAATTATTAAGGTATCGTTATTGATCTATAAAGTTTACTTATTAATCCTATTCTCACCTTAACGGAAAATTAATATTAAAAAAGCGCTAGTTTTCACTAGCGCTGCGCTTTGGTGCCGAGGACCGGACTTGAACCGGTACGAGATTTGAGCCTCGCAGGATTTTAAGTCCTGTGCGTCTGCCAATTCCGCCACCCCGGCAGGGTGTATTGTGGAGGCGGCACTCAGAATCGAACTGAGGATAAGAGATTTGCAGTCTCCTGCCTTACCACTTGGCTATGCCGCCTTAATGGAGCGGAAGACGGGATTCGAACCCGCGACCCTCGCCTTGGCAAGGCGATACTCTACCACTGAGCCACTTCCGCAAAATATGGTGGCTTGGGACGGAATCGAACCGCCGACACGTAGATTTTCAGTCTACTGCTCTACCGACTGAGCTACCAAGCCGTACTATGATAAAAATGGCGGAGCTGACGGGATTCGAACCCGCGATCTCCTGCGTGACAGGCAGGCATGTTAGGCCTCTACACCACAGCTCCTAATGGTGGACGGTGACGGGATCGAACCGCCGACCCCCTGCTTGTAAGGCAGGTGCTCTCCCAGCTGAGCTAACCGTCCATTTCTTAGCGACAAAATTTATTGTATCATACCATGAATCTCTTGTCAACAAATTCTTTTAAAATGATTTCATTTCCAAGAGGACAAGTTTTATTATACTAACATTGCCGCTTGCATGCAATACCTTTATTTAAATTAATGTTTTGAGCTCTTCCATAAAAGCAGCAGCATTTTCAAACTCACGGTAGACCGATGCAAAACGAATATACGCTACCACGTCTATATGTTTCAGCTTCTCTAATACTCGATCTCCTACTTCAGTGCTTGGAATCTCGCTTTTCATTTCATTTTGAATTTCTCTTTCGATTGTATCCACTAAATCTTCCCATGTGACAATAGGAATATTTCGTTTTTCCCCAGCTCTAAGTAATCCCCTGATTAATTTCTGGCGGTCAAACTCTTCTCTACTTCCATCTTTTTTCACGACAATGATGGGCTTTTGTTCAATAATTTCATAGCTTGTAAAACGTTTACTGCATTGCTCGCACTCACGACGGCGCCGAATTTGTTTTCCATCATTAAAGGGCCTTGAGTCAAGCACCCTAGTACGCATCGATTCACAAAACGGACAACGCATAGATTCACCACTCTTTCACATAACTTTGAAATATTATAACATATATACCTTGTATACTGATTGTTTTTTTTATACAATGTAAGAAACATCTTTGACCTTACAGAATCAAGAACTGGAGGATTTTCCGTGCGATTAGTAACAGTCTCGAAATTAGTTGAGGGGCAGGTTTTAGCGAAAAACATCTTGAATGATAACGGACAAATTCTATTAAATAGTAATGTCGCGTTAACATCCTCACTAATTAGACGTCTAAGTGATATGCAAATCCCTTATGTATATATAGAAGATGAACGTACTGATGATATTATGATTGATGATATTGTTAGTGAACAAACTCGCAGACAAGCCTTACAAAAAGTAAATAAAACTATGACGACATTATTTGCACAGCAAAAAGATCGTTCTGTTGTATCTACACCTACGCTAGCTAAAGATTTCAATAAACTCTTGGACGATATCATATCGGATTTAAGTCAGAACAAGCAAGTCATGTACCATATGGTGAATATCCATAGCAAAGATGACTACCTCTATCATCATAGTGTAAATGTCGGAATCCTTGCTACTGCCATTGGCTTAGCATTGAATTATCCCAAAAAGGATCTCATCGATTTAGGAATTGGCGCTATGCTTCATGACATCGGAAAGACGCGAATCCCTATGAGTATTTTATGTAAACCGGGTAGGTTAACAGATGAAGAATTTGACATTATGCGAAAGCATTCGGAATACGGCTATGAAATATTGAAAAATCAGCCTGGCATTTCCTTACGAACTGCCCATGTCGCTTTTCAGCATCACGAACGATTTGATGGTTCCGGCTATCCGCGACGAATCACTGGCAATGAACAGCATGAATTTGCTAAAATTGTGGCAATCGCTGATGTGTATGATGCCCTTACATCAAATCGCGTATATAGAAGCTCCTATTTACCCCATGAGGCTTTCGAATTAATATTAGGTGGCGGGGACTATTATTTTGAACATAAGATTATTCAGAAATTCGTGCAAAACATAGCTATTTATCCTATCGGATTAACCGTTACTCTGAATACTGGAGAAACGGCTGTAGTAACTAAAGTTGATAATTATTACCCTCAACGGCCAACTGTACGAGTCATTACTGATCCTAACGGCATTGATTTAACAGCTCCTTACGAAATTGATTTAACTCAACACCTAACAACTATGATACTATCTACACCGGCAAGTTAAGCGCTTGCCTTTTTTATTTGTCGAAATTTGATGAATTTCTAAAACTTATGTGTTTCTATTCATATAACATTCATGTATAATGATTGAGGGTTTACAAAACCTTAACCAAATCTTCACGAGAAAACAATACGAATAACCTAAGCAATTAACCCTATGACGAAAGCTAAAAAATTGAAGCAATAAAAATACCAGTAAAATAAATTCTTTTAAAAAGATATAAAGGAAATAATAACATTAGAGACTATACAACAATAAGAGGATACAATATTTCTTACAAGATACTTAAAAGAGAGGATTTAGGGATTTATGGATATTTCTTGGCAGGATTTAATTTTTTCGTTCTTTGGTGGTTTAGGGGTTTTCTTATTCGGGTTGCATTACATGTCGGACGGGTTACAGAAAACAGCAGGTGAAAAATTACGGAAGCTATTAGAAAAAATGACAACCAATCCAGTAATGGGTGTTATAGCAGGAGCCTTAATTACAGGTATTATCCAAAGTAGCACAGGTACAACTGTAATGGCAGTCGGGTTTGTAAACGCAGGCCTTATGACTCTTAGACAAGCCATTGGTGTAATCATGGGTGCTAATATTGGAACAACCGTAACAGCTTTTCTCATTGGATTTAAAATCAGTAAATATGCACTTCCCATGATAGGCGTCGGTATGGTCTTACTGTTTTTCACCAAGAAAAAGCGCATTAACTATTTCGGACAAGTTATCTTTGGTGCTGGGATGCTATTTCTCGGGTTGAATTTAATGTCTGATAGTATGAAACCACTTCGTTCTTGGCAGGTCTTCCAAGATCTTATGGTTACATTGGGCGACGTGAAGATTCTAGGTGTATTAGTTGGCGCAGTTTTTACAGCAGTTGTACAAAGTAGTACTGCAACGATCGGGGTGTTACAAGAACTAGCGTATCAGGGTGGTGTAACCTTCCATCAGGCATTGCCGATATTGTTTGGAGAAAATATAGGTACTACGATTACCGCCGCTTTAGCTGCTATCGGAGCTAGTATTAGTGCTCGCCGAGCAGCACTTACTCATTTTATCTTCAATGCATTTGGAACCATTATTTTCTTACTACTAATAGGGTGGTTTGAACCACTCGTGATATGGATAGCATCTCATACAGGTGCAGACATTAAGTTACAGATTGCGTATGCACATGGTATTTTTAACGTTAGCAATACGTTAATATTCTTACCACTTACCGGACTCCTCGCTGCTGTTGTTACGAAAATGATACCTGGAAACGATGTAGAAATAGAATTTGGGACAAAACATTTAAACCCTCATTTCCTATCGACTCCAAATGTAGCTCTAGGACAGGTAGTCAATGAATTAACTCGTATGGGAAATTATGCTCGAGAAGCCTATAATGACGCGTCAGAATATTTCTTCGAGGGTAATCATAAACGCGCATCCATAGCAATGCAAAAAGAAGCCCTTGTGAACGAACTAGATAAGAAAATTACTGAATATATGATTCAACTTTCACAGAATTCTCTCTCTGAAAAGGATTCCAATCAACATAACATCTTATTCCAAACCATTAATGATATTGAACGAATTGGTGACCACGCAGAGAACATTCTAGAGCTTGGCGACTATAAGATGGACAAGAAAATTGTGTTTTCTGACGAAGGTTACAACGATTTGAAAACTATGGTTGCTGCCGTAGACGAATCTATTCGCATGGCAATCGAAGCTTTAGAAAAGAATGACAAGGAATTAGCCCGTAAGGTTATGGAAAATGAAAAACAAATTGACATGTATGAACGAATGTTTAGAAAAGCCCATATCCAGCGATTAAACAATGGCGTTTGTACTGGAAATGCTGGTATTGTATACCTTGATACTTTAAGTAATTTAGAGCGCATTGGTGACCATGCATACAATATCGCTAGATCGGTACTTGGAGAATATTAAAGAAATGCATAAAGGGAACAAGGATAGAGTCCTTGTTCCCTTTATGCATTTCTCAAAGTTTGCTGTATTCCATGTATTATTCCATGTAAGTGTTTCCTCTACATCCACTACTCTCCCAGTATCACCTTTTCGAATTATCACATAATAAGGATACATCAACGCAAAGGAGGTGAATACACATGGGTATCGGTCAAGAGCGTCCAAGTAACTTCTTAGTAGTACCTGAGGCTTACCAAGCATTAGATCAATTCAAGTACGAAGTAGCTTCTGAACTTGGAATTCAAACTCCACAAAACGGTTACTGGGGTACAATGACTTCTCGCGATTGTGGTGCGGTAGGTGGTCATATTACTCGTAAGCTTGTGAAGCTTGGAGAACAACAACTAATGGGTGGTTCTTCTTCTTCTTCTAGCACATTCTAATGGTTTGAGGCACTGATTGAATCAGTGCCTCTTGTATTTATATTTTCTTTTTTGCAAAAAACTACTTCATCATATATTTTACCAAATCAATGACTCGACACGAGTAACCCCATTCATTATCATACCACGCAAAAACCTTAGCAGTCTTATCACCCATCGTCATTGTAGTAAGACCATCAATAATACTTGAATGACTATTGCCGATAAAGTCTGAGGAGACTAATGGCTCGTCACAAAATTCTAGGATGCCTTTTAACTTTTGCTCTGCTGCAGACTTTAACGCTTGGTTAATTTGGTCCTTCGTTACCGAAGTCTCTAACTCTACAACTAAATCCACAATGGATACATTCGGTGTAGGCACACGCAAGGAAATTCCGTTTAACTTACCCTCTAATTCTGGCAGAACGCGACCTACTGCCTTCGCTGCACCAGTAGAAGTTGGTATAATCGATTCTGCACAAGCTCTTGCTCTACGTAAATCCTTATGCGGATTATCTAAGTTCTTTTGGTCATTGGTGTAAGAATGCACCGTCGTCATCAGCCCTTGAACAACTCCGAATGTTTCGTGTAATACCTTTACTACAGGAGCAAGACAGTTTGTTGTACAAGATGCATTGGATACGATATGATGGTTCTCTTTATCATATTGCTCCTCATTGACACCCATTACAATCGTTATATCTTCATCTTTACCAGGTGCGGTAATACATACTTTTTTAGCACCTGCTTGCAAATGAAGAGAAGCGCCTTTACGGTCTGTGAACTTACCAGTTGCCTCAACAGCTATATCAATCCCTAAATCACCCCAAGGTAATTTCTCCGGATTTCTTTCTGCAATAATTTGAATTGTCTTTCCATTGACCGTCATCGTTTTATTATCATTATCAGCAGATATTTCTAGTTTCATTTGACCATGCACCGTGTCATATTTTAACAAATGAGCTAACACAGTCGGATCGTAGCTGGCATTGATTGCTACCACCTCAATATTCTCATCTTCGATCGCTCTTCTATGCACTAGTCTTCCAATCCGTCCATACCCGTTGATAGCAATTTTAATTGGCACCATAATAATCTCCCTTCACATAAAAATCCATTATCATATTTCGACATTTTAGTATTAAATCCTGCATTAAAACAAAAACTTTTATTGGTAAATTCTTTTATATATATCATAAAAATGTTGAATCCTCTGCAAGTAGTGACGCGTCTCGCCAAATGGGACTTGGTCTATATTATCAAGAGTTCCATCCCAGACTTGATCTTTCAACCAATTATCAACTCGTGTGGGACCACTATTGTAGCTCGCCACAACTAATGGTGTTCGCTCATTATACTTCTTATGTAAATATTGTACATACCAAGTTCCAATTCTTATATTTAAGTCTGGTCTAGCTAGTTCTTCGATATCGGTATACGTGATGTTATTGATCTCTGCTCCCCATTGTGCCGTCGCTGGCATAAGCTGCATTAAACCAATGGCTCCTTTTTTTGATACACGCCGCTTATCATATTGGCTTTCAACTTTGATAATCGCAGCTATTAGAAATGGGTCTTGCTGGAATTCTTCAGAAATATCCCAAATTAGAGACTTATATTGAATAGGATAAATTGTTTGCCAAAATTTATCCGTATTAATAAATAGAATGAGTAAAATTAGTAATAATAGCCACCATCTCTTTCTCACAACCCGCAATCACCCCCCCGATTTACTTCTCTTTTATACCTTGTAACAAGTCTTCTACTTGAAGCTTCGTATTATGGATTGTCCCGCTATTATCAATCACAAAATCAGCCATTTGAGATTTCAAATCCAATGGCATCTGTGTAGATATCTTTTGTTTTGCATAATCTTCCGGAATTTCCGATCGATCCATCAAACGTTGTACTTGAATATCAAATGGGACAAATACCACAATTACAACATCGACAAGTTTCTCATATTTCGTTTCAAACAGCAAGGGAATATCTAAAAAAACTATTCCCTCGCTATTCTCTATTTCTTCTGCTTGTTGAAGCATTGTATTACGAATAATCGGATGCGTGATTTTGTTAAGGACTTCCCTTTGTCCAGCATCACGAAAAATAATCTGCCCAAGCTTCTCACGGTCAATATCGCCAACGTCATCAAGAATTCCCAAGCCAAAATGATGTGCGATTTCCAGATAGGCTTGACGACCGGGCTCCACAATCTCCCTAGCAATTCGATCAGCATCTAAAACTGTGTACCCATGTTCTCGAATGATATGACTGACTAAACTCTTCCCGCTAGCAATACCGCCCGTAATTCCTATTTTCATATGGTCCCTCATTAATAGAATATTTTCGTTAGGCCTAAAACAATTAGTAACATACCAGGTAAGTAAGATACTTTTTGAAATATTTTTACATCAGAAAAGGTTTTTCCCAAGAAAACCCCAGAATATAAGCATGCAAAGCTACAGACACCTATCAATAGCGCTGTCAAAAATGGCGGATAACCAACTAACGCAGCACCTATACCAGCACCGAATGCATCCAGTGAAAGAGCCAAACCAAGAACTGCTGCCTCGGCAATACTAATTGCACCCGAGCGATCGATGTCGGCTTTGCTAGGTGTGCGAAGAATTTGAATAAGAATCCCTAACCGCTTTACTTCTATAATTATGAGATTAGGACCCTGTTCATGTCCTTGTTCACGTAAATTGTTATTCTTGGACTCTTCCGTAATAGGAACTTTATCCTTTTGCGTTAATAAATTATATATAGCCCATATACCAATGACGATTAAGATGAAACCACCGAGGGCCTGGGCCCAAAATTCTGGAATTATATATAATAATCCACTTCCAAGCTGTGTGGCCAATAAAATTACACATGCCGAGAGCAAGGAAATGACAATAAGCGGGAAAATAGTAATGGTAATTTTTCTCAATCCATAAGTTAAGCCTACACCAAAGCTGTCTAAACTAACAGCAAATGCTAATACAAAGATGGATATCCATGTCATTCTAACTCCTCCTCATACCTAGAATATGGGCATGAATAGGAGTTGGTGCTTATCTAAGTTTTTGACATTTTGGGCAGTAGTGAGTTCCCCTGCCGGCTACTCTCGTTTTTACAATTTCGTCTCCACAAACCAAACAAGGTGTTCCGTGTTTCTGATACACATACAATTGCTGTTGGAACAACCCCATCTTACCTTGACCATTCACGTACGACTTTACAGAAGATCCACCCGCCTCAATGGCTTCCCTTAAGACGATTTTCATATTCTCATAAATCGCATGGATTTTTGGTTTCGTTAAGTTGTTGGCGAGCATCTCTGGTCGAATCCGTGAGCGGAATAGTATTTCGTCCGCATATATATTTCCAATACCAGCTACAACCTCTTGATCTAATAATACAGCTTTTATGGACTTATTCTTCTTCTTTATCTTCTCATAAAACAACTTTTCTGTCAGGCTTAAATCAAAAGGTTCTTTCCCTAAATTTCGAAAAAACTTAAGTTGGTCCACATCCTGATTCTTCACTAAATCCATTGTACCAAACTGTCGAGTATCCCGATATCGTAGCTCCTCACCATCGTCAAAATGAAAAATCACATGGGTATGAGTTGCCGCAGCATCCATACTGTTGAATACACCATAATTCCCTTCCATCCGCAAGTGGGATATCAGTGTGTAGTGCGAGCTTAATCGGAACAATAAATACTTTCCCCGACGGTCAATTGCAAGGATTTGTTTCCCTTTTAGCAATGCCCTAAATTGATCTGGTTCTGGGGAGCGCACAATTCTTGCGAGATTTATAGTAACATCTTCAATCGTTTTGTGAAGCACGAGTTGTTCAAGGGTACGTTTGATTGTTTCAACCTCAGGAAGTTCAGGCACTCATATCACCCAATTCTATTTAGTATCAAACCAGTTACCTCCAACTGCTAAATCAACCTTAAGTGGAACGGACAATGAGATACAATTCTCCATAACTTCTGGTACTAGTTGCGTCATAATGACAATTTCATCTTCAGGTACTTCAAAAATCAATTCATCGTGCACTTGTAATAACATCCGAGTCTTAAGATTTCGTTGTTGTAATTCTTCATCAATTCTTACCATAGCGAGCTTTATTATATCAGCAGCTGTACCTTGAATCGGCGTATTCATAGCTGTTCGCTCTGCGAAACTGCGGATATTAAAGTTAGGGCTATGGATATCTGGTAAATATCTTCTACGATGAAGAATTGTTTGAACAAAGCCTTGTTTCTTGGCAAGTTTAATAATACTCGACATATATTCCTTCACGCCGCTAAAGTGCGCTAAATATAGGTCGATAAATTCTTTTGCTTCTTTACGAGATATATTTAAGTTTTGCGATAAACCATAATCACTAATACCATAAACAATTCCAAAATTCACAGCTTTAGCTTGTCTACGCATATGCGAATCGACAGCTTCTAAAGGAACTCCAAACACATCGCTAGCCGTCTTTGTATGAATATCAATTCCCTGATGGAATGCTTCAATCATTCGCGCGTCTTTCGATATATGTGCCAAAATTCTTAATTCAATTTGCGAGTAATCCGCAGCTAATAGCTTCCACCCTTTTTCTGATGGAACAAACGCCTTCCGAATTTTACGTCCTTCTTCTAATCGAATCGGAATATTTTGTAGATTTGGCTCAGTACTACTAAGCCTTCCTGTTGCCGTCAACGCCTGATTATAGAAAGTATGGATTCTTTGAGTTTCTGGATTGACCACTTTCAGCAGACCCTCTATATATGTTGAGTTTAATTTCACAAGTTGACGATGCAACAAAATTCGATCGACAATTTCATGTTGATCTGCTAATTTCTCTAACACATCTGCATTCGTCGAATAACCTGTTTTCGTCTTCTTTATTGGTGGTAAACCAAGCTTATCAAACAATATATGTCCCATTTGCTTAGGCGAATTGATATTAAACTCTTCCCCTGCCAAGGTATAAATTTCAGTCGTAACATTCTCTATCTGCTCTGATAACTCTTGTCCAATGGTCGCTAATATCTCACTATCGACAGCTACTCCTTGTTTCTCCATAACCGATAATATCATCGCTAACGGAAGCTCCAAATCTGTAAAAAGCTTTTCCATTTGACTATCTTGTAGTTTTTCTAGCAGTAGGTTGCTTAGTTTACCAATCACTTCTGTCTTTTGCATAAGGTAGTTGGCGATGTGGTCTCTGGTTATCTCTTTATTCTTCTTATTAAATATCGTCTCTTCCTTAATCAATTGAATGCCATATTGATTCGCTATATCTGATATGTCCTTGTCACTATCCGTAGGATCTAATAAATAATTCATCAGCATTACATCTGCTTCTATTTGAGAGAATCGAACCCCTAAACGATTCCCGATAAAAAATGTGCGTTTTGCATCATAAACAAGTAACCTAGCATTTTCAATGATATCTTTTAACTGGTTATGATATAAGAGTTCTTGCATAATTAGAAATCTATGTTCCCCCTGGACAATAGAAAGAGAGATTACTTCATCCTTGTGATAGTTGCTACCACTTGTCTCAAAGTATAGGGCCATAGGCTCCTTCAGGTCGAGTATTTGAATTTCAGCTAGATGCGATTCTTCTGTAATGTTACGAAACGATATGTCATCCATTTGAATGTCATTGAATCCATCATCTTTTGATAGACCTAATCGATCCACTAATTGCTTAAATTCTAAGTCCATAAATATCGGTAATATCTTCTCTTTGTCATAGCTAGTATATCTAGCAATCTCCCAGTCTATTGTCAAAGGTGCTTCACAATCGATGGTAGCAAGCCTTTTGCTTAACAGTGCTTGCTCTTGATGCTCCATTAAACGCTCCTTTAACTTGCCTTTTATTTGCTCGATGTTCGCTATTACATTTTCTAGTGTCTCATATTCCTGGATGAGCTTGAGTGCTGTTTTCTCACCAACCCCAGGAACACCTGGTATATTATCGGATGTATCTCCCATCAGACCTTTTACATCAATCATTTGTTGCGGCGATAAGTCGAATTTCTCTTTCAAAACTTCCACATTGATAATTTCAGTTTCGCTAATACCTTTTTTCGTTAAATATACTTTAGTATGTTCACCAACCAATTGAAATGTATCCTTATCTCCAGATACGATGATTGTCTCTATTCCTTGGTTACTTGCTTGTTTAGAGAACGTACCGATTATATCATCAGCTTCATAATTTTCCATTTGATATATAGCAATGCCAAAACCCTCAAGAATCGATTGAATCATTGGGAATTGACCAGAGAGCTCTTGTGGCGTTTTTTGTCTTGTCCCTTTATATTCTTGGTAAAACGCATGGCGAAACGTTACCTTTCCCGCGTCAAAAATGCAGGCTATATAGTCCGGCTTTTCTTCCTCTAGAATTCTCAATAACATAGTGGTAAACCCTAACGCTGCGTTTGTATATACACCCTTACTACTCGTTAGTAGTGGTAAAGCATAAAATGCGCGATTCGCAATACTATTTCCATCAATTAAAAGCAATCTAGCCACACGAATACCCCCATATTAACACATAACTTTAATCTTAAGGTATCATATCATAACTCAAGACTTTTCAGCAAAGCAATCATGCTAGCGCACAAATCTAAGTCTGTACATCAATGTAAAAATCCCCTCACACTAAACAGTTACTATCGAAACTGTCTACTATAAGGGGACATATTAAATTCAACCTAACAACATATTAAAAATTCATACAAATAACTTTTGATTAATTTAAATCCGAACGCTTTGCATCTACCATGTATACTACGTATTCTGCTATATTTGTCACATAGTCACCAAGACGCTCAAAGTGTCTTCCTAAGAATGCAAGCTGGGTTAAAGTCTCGACCTCGTCAGGATTCTGACGGATATGGGCAAATAAATTATTTAAGAATTCTTTATACAAACGGTCGACCGTGTCATCCTTTAAAGCAATTGCTTTCGCAGCGTCCACATCCTCATTGATATATGCTTGAATAATATCATGAATCATTGTTTTCACAATCGCAGCAATTTCTTGGATTTGTTGGATTACTTCTAATTCAGGTTCTAACTTCATACGGATGGATGTTTTTGCAATATTACATGCTAGGTCGCCCATACGTTCAAGGTTCGCATTCATCTTCAAAGCAGTAACTATCCTTCTTAAATCCTTCGCTACAGGCTGTTGATGAGCGATCAATTGGATGACTAATTCATCAATAGTATCTTCAGTGTCATTTATTGCCCCATCTTGATCAATTACCTCTTTCGCAAGGTCATTGTTATGATCAACAAACGCTTGTAACGCTTTATCCAATGCTTCTTCCACTGCAGTACCCATATTTAACAATCGTTCATTTAGTGCTGTAAGACCAGCATCAAACGATTTTCTTTGAAGTCCCATGAAAACCACCCTTTAATATTAGTTATAAACTATATTTATGTTATGCCATTTACTGAATGTTATGTCAAGAAATATCTCAGGCAACTAGAGTTTTCTTTATCCAAAGCGCCCACTAATGTAATCTTCGGTACGTTTATCCGAAGGATTTGAGAAAATTGTAGTGGTGCTATCATATTCAATAACTTCCCCGTTTAAGAAGAACGCTGTCTTATCAGAAATGCGTGCTGCTTGCTGCATATTATGAGTTACGATTATAATTGTATATTTTTCTTTCAATTCTTGGGCAAGTTCTTCAATTTTAAGAGTTGAAATAGGGTCTAATGCAGATGTAGGTTCATCCATGAGAATCACATCTGGTTGGATTGCTAGACAACGGGCGATACATAAACGCTGTTGTTGTCCACCGGATAATCCATAGGCATTTTCATTCAAACGGTCCTTTACTTCATCCCAGAGCGCCGCACCACGCAAACTATTCTCTGCGACTTCCATTAACAACTTTTTGTCATTGATTCCGTGAATCCTTGGACCATATACAACATTTTCAAAAATAGACTTAGGAAACGGATTCGGTTTTTGGAATACCATTCCTACATCCGTACGAAGCTCTACTAAATCGTACTTCTTGTCTAAAATGTTTTTGCCACGGTAGTAGACTTCCCCTTCAGTATGAACAGATTCTACTAGCTCTACCATGCGGTTTAAAGTTTTAATAAATGTTGATTTTCCACAACCAGAAGGGCCAATGATGGCCGTAATCTCGTTCTCATTAATTGATAAATCTATATTTTTTAATGCTTGATCCTTGCCATAGTATAAATTCAATTTATTCACTTGAAATACTTCTGCCTTTTGTATATCTAACTTGTTTGTTGCAAATTCCATGATATGTCCTCCCATTATCTCTTAGTCGACAGCTTATTCCTTAGATAGATTGCCAATGAATTTAGTGAAACTAACATCACCAATAATACAATGATACCTGCGGCAGCAACATGTTGGAAATCAGCTTGTGGCCTTGAAATCCAGTTAAAAATTTGAATTGGCATTACCGTAAAGCTATCCATTGCACTTGTTGGCGTAAACGCTACGAACGTTAGTGCTCCAATCATAATGAGTGGTGCAGTCTCGCCAATCGCACGGGACGTAGCAAGAATGATACCTGTTAATATCCCAGGAAAAGCTGCTGGGAAAAGAATTCTACGTATAGTCTGCCATTTCGTACCACCTACGGCATATGATGCATGGCGTAAATCAGCAGGCACTGCGCGAATCGCTTCCTGTGATGCTACAATAACAATAGGCAATACTAGTAAAGCCATTGTGAATGAACCAGCTAAGATACTTCTACCAAGGTCCATTGCCCGTACGAATAATGTTAAACCTAATATTCCAAAAACAATCGATGGAACGCCAGCTAAGTTCGTAATATTAATTTGTATAAAACGCGTAATGACATTCTTTTTCGCATATTCTTCTAGGTAGAATGCAGTACTCACTCCAATAATAAACGCTATCGGAATCGTAAAGCCAATCATCCATAAAGTTCCCCATAAAGCAGCTTTAATGCCTGATTTTTCAGGGAATCTTGAAGCAAAATTGTTAAAGAAATCCCAAGTGAGCCATCCGCTTCCCTCAGACCAGATTTCAGATACTAATAATATTAAAGCAATCACACCGACTGATGTAGATAATAGAAAGAGTCCCTGCCACATGCGATCATAGTAAGTGCGTCGAACGATCAGGCTTTTCATTTTGTCTTTGTTGATCTTCATGCTTAGTACTCCTCTCTAAATTTCTTCGTTAGCCAGTTCGCGAATATATTCATAACAAAGGTAATAATAAATAGTGTCATACCAACAGCATAAATCGTATAATATGCGATACTACGATACGGAGTATCACCTAAGCTAACTTGCACAATATAGGCAGTCATTGTCTGCACTGGTTCTAATGGATTAAAAGTGAAATTCGGCATTGCTCCCGCTGCGATAGTTACAATCATTGTCTCCCCTATCGCTCGGGATATTGCTAATACAAATGACGCTATAATTCCAGAGAGTGCCCCTGGAATAATTACCTTATACGCAGCTTCAAACCGTGTCGATCCTAATGCGTAAGCCCCTTCACGAATATGTTTCGGCACTGCTGCCATTGCATCTTCACTTAAAGAAGCAATCATCGGTATAATCATAATTCCCACAGCTATACCCGCACTTAATGCATTAAACAATCCTAAACCCGGCATCAGTGATTGAAGTACTGGTGTAATAAAATTCAATGCAAAAAAACCGTAAACAATGGTTGGTACTCCAGCTAATACCTCTAAAATAGGTTTTAATGTCTTCTTCACCCGATCAGGTGCATACTGGCTTAAGTAAACTGCTGCTCCCAGACCTATTGGACCAGCAATCGCAATCGCAATAACAGCCACAAGGACAGACCCTAAAAGTAAGGGCAGAATTCCAAATTGCTGTGGTTCAAACAATGGAGTCCATCGCGTTCCAGTTAAGAATTCTTTAATGGAAACGAAACTAAAAAACGTGATTGTTGATTCAAATAATGTATAAACAATACCTAAAGTAACAAATATCGAAATTGTAGAAATCAGAAAAAGGATTTTTGGCATAATATATTCTACGAATTTATTGTATCTAGCAGATACTCCCGTTTTATTTTTGATTTTATCTCTAACAGTGAGATTTAAGCTATTCATTTGTTGTTTTGAATTAGCTTCCAGCGTGTTGTGATCTGTCATCTTTACCTCTCCCTTATCCCCCATAGTCCTTATATTTATACATGGCAAAAGTGCGATGTAATACTACATCACACTTATAGCCTTTAGGTTTCATTATTTAGACTATTTTAAAGAATCCAGTAATTTTTTATTGTCTTCATACATCTGTGCTGGCATGTTGATATATCCTACTTGAAGAGCTAACTCACCAGCTTTTTCATTCATAAAGTAAGCGAAATCTTGAATTTGTGGATTTTCCTTGAATGACTTCTTATTTACGTATACGAAAATCGGTCTAGATAAAGGTGCGTATGTTCCATCATTGATTGTCTTCTCTGTTGGAAGGATTGCAGCTTCTCCATCCTTAGGTGAGATTGCAACTAAGTTTAACTTGTCATGGTTTTCTTCATAGTACGCATAACCAAAGTAAGCAATACCAAACTTATCTGCTGATACACCACGTACAATGATATTATCATCTTCCGATGCTACAAAGTTAGGTGTAATTTTCTTATCTTTACCAATTATTGCTTCCACAAAGTAGTCGAACGTTCCAGAGTCTGTACCAGGGCCAAATAATTTAATTTCGGCATCTGGAAACTCTTTACGGACTTGGTTCCACTTTGTAGCTTCTCCAGTCCAAATCTTTTGTAACTCGTTTACAGAAAGATCTTTCACGAAATCATTTTGCTTACTAACAACTACAGATAAACCGTCATATGCTAATGGTAGTTCTACATACTCAATGCCATTTTTCTCAGCTGCTTCTTTCTCTTCACCTTTTATGTGACGAGAAGCGTTACTCATGTCAGTTTCACCAGCAGTGAACTTCTTGAATCCTCCACCTGTTCCAGATACCCCAACTGTCACTCTTACATTTGGCTGAACAGATCTATATTCTTCAGCAATAGCTTCTTGAATTGGGTAAACTGTAGAAGAACCATCAATTAGTACATTTCCTGATAATTTAGGTGCTTCTGCTTTTGGTGCTTCTGCTTGCGGTTTTTCTGGTGATGGAGCTGCTGGCGTTGCAGTGCCGCCTCCACAAGCAACTGTAAATACCATTAGTGAAGCTACTACTAATAAAAGTACGGCTTTTTTGAAACTTTTCGACATTGTTAAGTACCCTCCTGGAAATTCCCATTTAATTTATGTTTGTTTTATGAGGATGTCCCTCACTTACATTTTTTATTGTAACGTGCGTATATTGAGTTGGTTTTAATGAATTGTTAAGGTTTTGTAAAGATGTCCACTATAAATGTAAAAGGCCATGAAAGACGTAGATACCCACGTTTTTCATGGCCTTTGATTAGACCATAGCTAATCAACAGCTTTTTATTATCTCATTGGATTGGAATCAGTATACCCATGGTACTGGGATTGTTGTATGCCTGATGGCATGTAAGACGAACCCGTATTCATCGAATTAGTCGATCCATTTTGAGATCTTTGATGATATTGCGTACCACCCTGCATTTGATTCATCATATTCATGTTAGACATGGAACCACTCGTACTTGACATTGGATGGCTCGTACTTGACATTGGATAGCTCGCACTTGACATGGACGACATATGTGTTGGCATATGCGACATATGGCTCACACCGCTACTCATTGTCGTATTCATAACGGCAGTCTCTAATTGCTGGCAAATCTGATTTGCTTGTTGCATTTTGTGAATGGCAGACTGATGGCCTTGAAGGGCAGTTTGAATCATCTGTGTCGCTTGTCTTTCTCTTCTTGCAATATCTTCTAATTGCGACGCGTTTTGTTGCTCCTGTTGTAGCATTTGTTGATACATAGAGTTTGATTGCTGCGTTTGTTGAATCAACTGGCTTAACAATTGTTGACATTGATTGATTTGCTCAGAAATATTTTGACTGCTCATTTGATTGTACATTATTGGGTGTCCTCCTAAAGAGATATTTTGAACCATTCACTATTCTTTGTTGTTGTCCAAAATACATTAGCGGTAATATATACCTCATTTGAATTATCATTGGAAGAGACATATTCCTGAAAACACATTGACTTTTTGTCATAATATATGTAAAATAAAATTTGTGATAAAAAATCACGCAGCATGCCGGAGTGGCGGAATGGCAGACGCATACGACTCAAAATCGTACGGGCAACCGTGCCGGTTCAAGTCCGGCCTTCGGTACCAAACAAAGCATACAAAAAACACAAGCACTGATATTCAGTGCTTGTGTTTTTTTGTTTCATCCTAACGAAATTATCTACCGTGAATTAACGCTGGTAGACATTTTACACAAACATATCCTTCTTTCCCTTCAACTACTGCCTTAATAAGGACACGCTCATCTTCGTTCTTACTGCAAACAGTACAGCTACGTTTTTCTTCTGACATTTTGTAACCCCCTAGTCTATTTGTAACATTGATAGCATTACTATCTGATGTTTAATCTTTACTTAAGACTAGTGTAACAAAGTTTTCATTTTTTATAAGTGATTCGGGTCAACTTAATTCGTGAGATTAATCACTTCGTGAATGTAATACGGAAAGTTGTTCCCACTCCGACTTTACTTTCCACTTCTAGGTTGCCATTGTGAATATCTACTATATGTTTAACAATTGATAGCCCTAATCCAGTACCACCGGATGCACGACTTCTATCCTTATGCACACGATAAAATCGTTCAAAAATCCTTGGTAAGTCTTTTTCTGGAATTCCAATACCATTATCTTCAACCTCAAGGACGATCCAGTTATCAAACTCATTAATTCTCGTATAGACTGTGGAATTCTCTTTTGAATACGTTAACGCATTGCTTATTAAATTGATAAATACTTGTTTCATTCGATCGCGATTGACAAAATGAAAAATCTTTTCTTTATTTGATTCAAATTTTAAGGATTTTCCGCTCTTTGTTGCTTCGTTTCCTAAATTCTTTATGACATCGCTAGCAATCTGAACCAGATCTTCATTATGCTTTTCAATCGCGTAGACACTGGACTCAATTTTCGACAGTTCTAACAAATCGTGCACAAGCTTACTCAGGCGATCGGACTCTTTATAAATAATATTGGTAAACTCCAGCGTTGTATCTTTATCGTCAATCACTCCATCGATGATCGTTTCTGCGAAACCTTTAATCGAAGTTATCGGCGTTTTCAACTCATGGGATACGTTCGCTACGAATTCCGCCCTAATTTGCTCTAGGCGTTTAATATCGCTAATATCATGAATTACAACAATTACACTATGTATCAATCGGTTGATATTTCGTATTGGTACGATACTTACCTCTACTACCCTAAGAATGGAAGTTTGTATCTTAATTTGGTCTCGATAAAACTCGCCCCGTTGGAGTGCGTCTTCAATAAATTCTTGCAGACCATAGGGACCTAACACATCGGAGTAATGTCTGGAAATCAAACTTTCCTTACTAGCTACCAGAATCCTTTCCGCTGAAGGATTCGTGTAACGTACTTGTCCCTTTTGATTAATGAGAATCACGCCACTTAACATGTTGTTTAATACGCCTTCTAACTTACTTTTCTCATCAGACAGCTCTGTAACCTTTTCTCGAATTGCTTGAATCATTCGATTCAAGGTCGTCGCTAATAAATCAAATTCGTCCTTACGATTGACATACACTCTATGTTCAAATTGACCTTCCGTAACCTTCCCAGCGATGGAAGTGATTTTCTTTAAAGGATTGGATATATCCCTCCAAATAAAGAAACCAACAATTACACCTAAAAGTGTGAAAACAATCATGATAATCACTAGCAGCAGAAACTTCTGATTCAATTTGTTATCAATCATTTCTTCCATCGGATACGATACCAATATGAACTGAGGAACATCAAAGCTTAGTCGATAGATTACCATTAAATGTTCTTTGTGATCCTTCATACTTTTCTTTTTGAAGAACATATGCTCATTGGAATTATTCCGCATGAAATCGGATAAATAATCGGAAAAGGCGATAAATTGTTGTTCTAATTGCTTATGATTCTGTGGTTTTGCTTCCCATACTACCTGCAAATCACGATCATAGATATTGATGATTACATCCTCATCAGCGTATTTCTTACTGATATTTGTTAGGTACCGTTGGACTTCAGCTTCCGTGTTAAGATACTCAACATTGCCAAGATTTGCAATCCATTGATCACGATATGCTTCTTCCATATCTATTTCATACCAATACTGCCATAGCATAGTCATAATGATTGAAGTAACCAGAATCAATACAGTGAGTGGTACTACAATGGTCCATCGAAAACTTCTAGTCATACATTATCTCCTTGAAAAATGAGCCAGTTATTGATTGTTTTTATAATCGATTTTGTAACCAATGCCTCGAATCGTCTTTATATATTGAGGCTTTTTCGGATCTTCTTCAATTTTCTCTCGCAAATGACTGACATGGACGTCTACAATTCTAGTATCCCCTACGAAGTCATAGTTCCAAACTGTGTTTAGCAGGTGGTCACGACTAATGACCCGCCCCTTATTCGTTACTAGGACCTTTAACAATTCAAATTCTTTCGGAGTCAGTTCTATTAATTGATTGTGAAACGTTACCTCGTAAGTACTGATATTGACAATCAAATCCCCAATACTAATAATCTCTTCTGGATTCTCTTCCTTTTCCATACTTGCTTCCGAGGTTCTTCGTAATACCGCTTTTACCCTTGCCATTAACTCTCGCGGGCTAAAAGGCTTTGTTATATAATCATCTGCACCTAGTTCAAGACCTAAGACTTTATCGAATTCATCATCTTTAGCACTTGCCATGATGATTGGAACTTTAATTTTATTCTGACGAATTGATTTACATACGTCCATGCCATCCATACCTGGTAGCATAAGATCTAGGATAATTAAGGCGAGTTTCTGTGTTGCAGCAATTTCTACTGCCTTTTCTCCATCCGTTGCAGTGAGCGTTTCATAACCTGCTTTTTCTAAATTGAATGTAATTAGTTTTAAAATCGATTCTTCATCGTCGACAACTAGAATTTTTCTGCTACTCATTTCTGCTCCCCCTCTTGTCTCATGATGTAAGAATAACAAAAATTCAAAAAAATATAAAGAAAACTTAGTATTTGCCAAGCTAATCAAAAAAAGTATAGCAAGACGCTATACTTTAGAATCTTTGATTTATTCTTCTGTTACTATACTTTGTGCATTTTTTTTCGTATTCTCATATAGTTGCTGTAAGACTTTCGTCATTTTCACGGCGTCTTTTGATGCTTGCATAGATAGTTGGTTCACTTTATCCATTTCTTGATTGGATTTTGTAATTTCATATACTAATGTATGAAATGATTGTTTCGTGGAATCTAAAACCCTTCTTACTTCTTCTACTTCATGAAGGCTTTCAATGGTGGTGTTAGAATTATCTTTAATCATAAGAAATATATTCACCATTTGGTCTTTAATTTCCTTTGAAACCTGCGATGTATGACCAGCAAGTTTCCTCACTTCCCCTGCAACCACAGCAAACCCACGACCATGCTCGCCAGCTCGTGCCGACTCAATCGATGCATTTAATGATAGGATGTTGGTCTGGTCGGCTAAAGAAAGAATATTCTCAACGAATTTTAGTAGTTCTTCACTTTTTTCCTGAAGTGATAGCGATAAGTCACTTTGCATCTTTGAGATATTTGTAACACTCTGATATACAGAATCCATTTTCACTAGCTTTTCTTTACTATCTTCCATTACATCCATGAGTGCCTCAAAGTCTTTCACATGGGAGTGAATATGTGCACTCACAGTGTTAAATGATTCGCTTAGATCATTTGCGTTTTTCACGCTATCCGTAAGCTTGTCTGCTTGTAAAAGCATACTATCTCGCTGAAACGAATTAACTTTCAATAATAACGCTCTGATGCTTAAAGTACGAATCCCATATATGGTACTTACTATGATTGGATCGTATAGGTTTTCTTCCTTGCGTTCCATTGCTTTCTTTATTACTGTATGTAATGGCTCATCTTCATGAATCATTAAATAGTTGGTCTCCATAAGATTCGTTATCGAACGATATAGATATAAATCATTATTAAATCTTTGTCCCAATTGCCTATATAAGTGTGAACGAACTACAATTCCAGCAATTTTGTCCTTCTCCATAATCACAATTAAAGCAGCATCTTTGTGTTTTTCAAACAGCTCTGTAATTTCATTTACATTTTGTGTAATGGATGCAAGTATGGGTACTCGGCTGATTTCTAAATACGTACTTTTATGATCGAGTAATGTGTTCAATCGGTGTGCTCCTCTGCTATGTAATGCTTCCTTCTGTATCTAGATTAGCAGATGTATATTAAGAGCATGTAAACCTTTCGCGAACTTTTGTTAAAAGTACTGTATGAAGAAGAAAAAAAGCCAGATGCATATGATTTAATGCATACTGACTTTAACTCAGCGGCGTTACTAATACTCCCCTTCTATAAGCGGAAGTATTAGTAACGCCTTGCCTCGAAATAAGTATTATCTAAAAGCATCTATATTACATTGGTTGTGAGTACTGTTTTACCCCTTCTTCGTAAAGGTCGTTACCATGAACGTCATTAACAACGATTGCTGGAAAATCAACGACTTTTAGTTTGCGAATAGCCTCTGCACCTAGTTCTTCGTAAGCAATAA
Organism: Desulfuribacillus stibiiarsenatis; assembly: GCF_001742305.1. Lineage (NCBI taxonomy): Bacteria > Bacillati > Bacillota > Desulfuribacillia > Desulfuribacillales > Desulfuribacillaceae > Desulfuribacillus > Desulfuribacillus stibiiarsenatis. The sequence goes on from NZ_MJAT01000038.1 coordinate 86,035, forward strand.
TCTCTGCTTCTTGAATTGATTTCGCAATCAGGGCTGCCGCCCCACCAACTGCCGCTAAATACGCTGCGTTATGGTTTACCATAGCATCACGAACTTCTTGACTGCGTGACCCCTTACCTACCATGCCTTTCAAACCCTGCTCAATCAGTCTTGGAGCATAAGAGTCCATTCTATAACTCGTTGTCGGCCCAGCAGAACCTATAACTTTTCCTGGCTTCGCTGGAGATGGCCCTACGTAATAGATAAACTGACCTTGAATGTCAAAAGGTAGTTCCTTTCCTTCATCAAGCAATTCTACTAGTTTCTTATGTGCCGCATCCCTTGCAGTATATATATAGCCTGTGAGAAGCACACGGTCGCCTGCTTTTAACTTACGGATATCTTCATCTGTTGCTGGTGTAGTGATTCGAACCCAATCCATCAGAGCACCTCCTATAATTTCACTGACTTGTGTCTAGCCGCATGGCAATTAATATTGACTGCCACTGGTAAAGACGCAATGTGAGCAGGATAAACATCAATGAATACATCTAACGCTGTCGTTGTTCCACCTAATCCTTGTGGTCCAATCCCAAGCTTATTAATCTTTGTCAGAAGCTCCACTTCCAATGCTGCAATCTCAGGATCAGCATGACGTTCCCCAATATTGCGTAACAGCGATTTCTTCGCGAGTAGTGCTGATTTCTCAAATGTTCCACCAATCCCTACTCCTACAACGATTGGAGGACAAGGGTTAGGACCCGCTTCTCTGACTCGCTGGATTACAAAATTCTTAACACCTTCTACTCCATCAGCAGGCTTCAACATCTTAATACCACTCATATTCTCGCTACCGCCACCCTTTGGAGCGATAGTAATCTTCACTTCATTGCCAGATACTAAATCGATATGTATTACAGCGGGAGTGTTATCCCCTGTATTCTTGCGATTTAGCGGATGCTCTACAATGGACTTTCTTAAGTATCCATCCGTATAGCCTTGTCTTACCCCTTCATTAATAGCATCCGTCAATGTTCCACCTTGGATATGAACATCCTGGCCTAACTCCACGAAGAATACCGCATATCCAGTATCTTGACACATTGGTACGCGCTCATTTTTTGCAATTTCAGCGTTTTCCAATAATTGCTCGAGAATTCCCTTGCCAGTTGGACTTGCTTCACTCTCATGGTAGCTCTTGAAAGCGTCGACGACATCCTGGCCTAAATCATAGTTCGCTGTCATACATAATTCTTTTACTGCTGCCGTGATTGAATCTACATGAATTTCCTTCATAGACCTCACCCCATCTTTGTAAAATATTATTGTATTTTATATAACAAATAATCTATTAGTACGAATATTATCTCAGCGGCGTTACTATTACTCCCACTTCTACAGAATGGTTCTTCTATTTTTAAAATAATTAGAACCATAACGTACCCTTAGGTGAAAGTGAGTGATAAGTGCCGCCAAGCTTCGAAATAAGTGCAACTAAAGTTCAGTTGGAATAAAAACTCCATCTGAACTAAGTTTTCTTTAAGAATATTATTAACGGAAAAATCCCCGGGAAAATCCCCGGGGTATTCATTTGATGTAGATTAGTTGCAAGCCTTTAAAGTCTCATGCACCATGTCAGCAGACTTTTGTAACGCTTGCTTCTCTTCCTCAGTAAGTTCGATTTCAATAATTTTCTCTACGCCGTTACCACCTACGATAGCAGGCACTCCAAGATATATACCGTTTTGACCGTATTCACCTTCTAAGTACGCAGCCACAGGTAAAATGCGTTTCTTATCTTTAAGGATTGCCTCCACCATTTGAATTGTCGAAGAAGCTGGTGCAAAGAATGCACTTCCTGTCTTCAATAAATTCACGATTTCAGCTCCGCCTTTACGCGTTCTCTCAACAATCGCATCTAAACGATCTTTAGGGATTAATGTTTCAATTGGGATTCCACCTGCATAGCTATAGCGAACAAGTGGTACCATTTCATCACCGTGTCCACCAAGTACGAATGCACTAACATCCTCAAAAGAGATATTTAATTCACGAGCAATAAATGTACGGAAGCGAGCAGAATCAAGTACTCCAGATTGTCCCATTACTCTATGCTTAGGGAAACCACTAGCTTCTAAAGCAACCTTACACATTACATCCAGCGGATTTGTTACTACCACTATGTACGCATTTGGCGAATACTTAACAGCTTCAGCTGTTACATGGCGAATGATTTGAGAATTCTTTTGCACTAAATCTTCACGAGTCATACCGGGCTTGCGTGCAAGTCCTGCTGTTATTACAATTACATCAGAATCAGCAGTGTCTTCGTAGTTGTTAGTTCCCACGATAATTGAATCAAAGCCTTCTACTGGCGCAGCTTCCATAAGATCTAAAGCTTTCCCTTGTGGTACCCCTTCTACTACGTCAACAAGCACGATATCCCCAAGCTCTTTACTTGCTGCCCAATGTGCTGCAGTAGCACCTACGTTTCCAGCCCCAATAATCGTAATCTTATTTCTCTTCATCATTTCGCCTCTCCCTTTATATTAATCTTGAAAATCATCTATAAGAATATATTACTACTGATAAGAGTACTAAGCCAAGATAATTATTTGAATATTATAAAGAAACTTGACATTCGCCAAGCTTTCGCGAAGAGAATGTCTTAGTTGCACTTATTTCGCCTAAGATAAATTTTTTATAATCGCATCAGCAAATTCAGATGTCTTTAACTCAGTAGCTTGGTCCATTTGTCTCGCTAAGTCATAAGTGACTGTCTTTTGTTGAATTGCTTTTTCCATAGCTTCGGTAATCATGGAAGCTGCTTCTGTCCATCCAAGATAGTCGAGCATCATCACACCCGAAAGAATCACAGAGCTTGGGTTAACCTTATCAAGACCCGCATACTTAGGTGCTGTTCCATGCGTTGCTTCGAAAATCGCAATATGATTGCTGATATTTCCACCTGGAGCTAGTCCTAAACCACCAACCTGTGCAGCTAGAGCATCTGACAAATAGTCTCCATTTAGGTTAAGCGTTGCTATAACATCATATTCTTCTGGACGAATTAACGCCTGCTGGAACATATTGTCAGCAATGCGATCTTTTACAACGATTTTGCCTTCTGGGACTTTCCCATTATATTCATTCCATAGTTCATCTTCTGTGATAATGTACTCGCGGAATTCTTGAGTAGCTACTTCATAGCCCCAATCTTTAAACGCGCCTTCCGTGAATTTCATGATGTTTCCTTTATGAACTAACGTAACACTACTACGCTTTAAATCAATAGCATATTGAATCGCTTTACGCACAAGACGCTTACTACCTTCAATAGAGACTGGCTTAATTCCAATACCAGAGTCAGGACGGATGTTCTTACCAAACTCCTCATTGATATAGGCAATGATTTTCTTCGCTTGCTCGCTACCTTCGCTCCACTCGATACCAGAGTATACATCCTCGGTATTTTCACGGAAAATCACCATATCTACCTTTTCAGGCTCTTTCACAGGGCTAGGTACTCCTGTAAAATAACGAACAGGACGAACGCATGCGTACAAGTCTAAAATTTGTCGAAGAGCAACATTTAAAGAACGAATCCCTCCACCTACTGGAGTCGTTAATGGTCCCTTAATTCCTACTATGTATTCCTTCATTGCTTCAATCGTCGCATCAGGCAACCATTCACCTGTTTCGTTCTTCGCCTTTTCACCAGCTAAGACTTCTTTCCAAGCAATCTTCTTTTCTCCGTTGTATGCCTTTGCTACAGCCGCGTCAAACACGCGAACAGACGCGCTCCAAATGTCTGGCCCGATTCCATCTCCCTCAATAAAAGGAATAATTGGATTGTTTGGAACGTTTAACTTACCATTTTGAATCGTTATTTTTGAACCTGTCAAGATGATTCCTCCCTATCCTCAGTGAAACACATGATTTGTGATACTCTGTTTCATTAGTTGAAAATTATATCGTAAAAATCGCTTTTTATCAACCGCTAAACATCGCATAAATCCGCATGAATATCACCGCAATTCCAGCACCAATTAAAGGTCCGACTGGAATCCCCTTTAGAAAAATGACTCCCAAAATCGTCCCTATGACTAATCCACCCGTAAGCTGCGGGTCATTCTTGAGTAAGTCAACTCCAGCACCACCAAGCATTGCTACTAATAATCCGGATATAATTACAATCCAACCTTGTGGAGATTGCAAGGTATCCGAGAGCTGCCGTAACTCCACTTCACCAGTGGCAATCGGAATTAAAACGGCTATGGTTATAATAATAATTCCCACATTTAATCCATGACTCTTCAACCAAGGAAAGATATATGGTGATAAAGTTGTCCAACGAATCAACAGTAAAACCGCTACAGCCACTACCACAGATTGATTCTTACTAAGTAATCCCAAACCAAGTAATAGGATTAAAAATATCGATGCTTGAGACATATGTTCACCTCTAAATTGATTTACTGAATGCTATACTATATGGTATTGTTTTTATATGCTTAAGCATAATGAATGGATTATAGTTTCTCAAAAACAGAAAGAAGGATACTATTGGCACCGTTATCAGACATAAACAAAACGTATATCTCTTTAATTCTATCAACCTTTATATGGGGAAGTGCATTCATTGCCGCAAAGGTTTCCGTTGCGGTGTTTCATCCCTTTACCGTCGCGTTCCTACGTTTTTTCGGGGCATCGATTGTACTATGGATTGTCATGACACTTCGAGAGCCCAATCGACCGAAGTTAGCCAAGCAAGATATTATAACATTTACCATTTTAGGGCTTGTGGGAATCTACGGCTATAATGTCTTATTCTTTTATGGCGTAATGCTTGCACCTGTTACGAAAAGCTCATTAATGATCGCAACAAATCCAATATTTATTGCTATTTTATCTGTTATTGTACTAAAAGAAAAGTTGCGTCCACTACAATTTTTGGGTGTCCTGTTGGGAATCGTAGGTGCCTTTGTGATTATCACGAATGGCTCCATCCTATCATTCTTTGAAGCTGGAGTGACAAAAGTAGACTTCATTCTTATTGGTGCCGTCATTTGTTGGGCGATTTACTCGATTGTTGGGAAAATTAGTTTACAGCGGTTTTCACCACTCGTATCAACGACATATGCGTGTATTGCAGGCACATTCTTTCTGTTTGTCTTTTCTTTACCACAGATTATGAACGAACAATATTCAAATGCTAACATTACCGTATGGTCAGCGATTGTCTATATGGCTGTTGTCGTGTCCGCCTTAAGCTTTGTTCTTTGGTATGATGGTATCCGTGTAGTTGGCGCTGCGAAAGCTGCATCTTTTATTAACTTAATGCCAATTTCAGCAGTTACACTAGCTGTCTTAATATTCGGAGAAAAGTTATCGATTTATCAATTCTATGGGGCAGTGCTTATCATCATAGGAGTATATTTGAGTAATCGTAAGTATTCTACAAAACCTCTTGTTAACCAAGAACAGAATATCAAATTACAGGATTCTTAGTCTCATAATCAATGAATGCAAGTCTTCTCGATATAATCAGATATGAGATAGTCTATTATAGTACATGGAGGTGAAAATGGTGTTCACAAAAAGAAATGGCGTAATTTTACTTCGATTGCTTATATTGTTATTGATTTTGTCCATTATAGGATATTTGTTTGTGCATTTATTTGCTATCTTCTTACCTTTTATTTTAGGAACTTTCGTTGCTTTTCTTATGGTTCCATTAATTAATGTTTTGGAAAAACGATATCGGATGCATCGGTCCGTAGCAACTCTAATCATCTTATTATTATTCTTAGTAGTTGGGACAACCTTTATTACCTTAATTACGGCGCAAATTATCTCTGAAGGAATTAAGCTTGCTTATCAGCTACCAAATTATATTGCGGCCAGTACGGAATATATGCAGGAATTATTAGTACAAGAGTATTTTGTCGATTACTTTGATACTCTGAATGATTATTATCAAGGCTTACCAGCAGAAGCGCAACACAATATTATGATGACTATTCAAAGCAATTTCCCTAGTTTAGTGGATCAGGTGCAGGCATTTATTAAAACCGTGCTCACGGATACAGTGCGTATCGTAGGTGGTATACCGGGGACTTTAACTATCGTTGTAGTGGCGATTCTAGCAGCATATTTCATAGCAAAGGATTGGAACCTCTATAAAGCCAAACTACAAGAGCGTCTCCCCGAGGAAGTTTCTGATAAAGGAGCGATTGTATACCATCAGCTTGTGAAAGCTTTCGGCGGCTATATCAAAGCCCAAGCAATTCTAGTAAGTGTCACAGGGGTTATCGTTATTATTGGACTGATAGCACTAGATGTAGAATATGCGTTTACGCTAGGACTAATCTCTGCATTTCTTGATATCTTACCTTACATTGGTATTGGACTACTGTTTGTTCCTTGGGTTATATATCTCTTTATCTTCGGGCAATACAAGCTTGCCATTGGCCTTTCTGTACTTTATCTAGCGATTGCAATTACAAGACAATCAATTGAACCGCAGATTCTATCTTCTAGTGTTGGAACGAAGCCCTTACCGACATTAATCGCATTATATGTTGGTCTGAAAACTTTAGGGGTATTTGGACTCATCATGGGGCCCATCATACTCGTACTATTGACTACCTTGTATAAAGCAGAAGTATTCCATGACATATGGAAAGTGGTAAAAGAGTAATACTCTTTTACCACTTTTTGTATATTAGTATGTTCCCAGAACGCAGGATGTTTGAAAACCATGTTCTCATCCATAGTTTTAAAATCCCCCTGGACGTCGGTATTAACAAAAGAAACCCTACAACATCTGTTACAAACCCTGGAGTCAATAAAAGTAACCCACCAACCAGAATGGCTAAGCCATCTAATATTGCCTCGCCCGGAATCCTTCCTTGCTGTAAATCTAATTGTGCAAGTAATAACGTCTGTCTTCCTTGACTTTTTGCCAAATATGCTCCTAAAAAGCCTGTGAATATGATGAATCCAAGGGTAGTCCAAGCGCCGAAGATTTGACCAACTTTAATAATAACATAAATTTCTAAAGCAGGAACAAGTATAAACAGTAGGGTAAGTAGTCTTAGCATTGTGCACCCCCCCATAGTTGTTCAATGATTCGCGCCAATTGCGGATACTTTCTTTGTATGCTGATTGGTCTACCATTTTGAATCAATGCATGTGTTGTATACCCTGTCGCCAGTAGCTCTTGTCTCTCTTTATGAACCACTTTGTAGGTAAAAACAAGCTTTACACCTGTAAAATCATGAATCGCTGTATGAATCTCAACAATGTCATCATATTTCGCAGGCTTTACATATTTACAGTATAAGTCCACGACAGGCATCATGATTCCATCTTCTTCTAAACTCTTATAGCTAATGCCATGGGTCCTCATGAAATCCGTCCGAGCCACTTCAAACCATATGGCATAATTCGAATGGTATACTACTTGCATTTGATCTGTTTCCTGATATCGAACGCGCAGTTCTGAATAGTTATGACCTGTCATGTAGTACTCCTTCCCACGGTTAGCAATTATAGTATATTTGCTCTACCTGAGTAGATTACGCCGCGCGATGCATCTACGGTAATTTCATCACCATTTTTCACTTTATGTAAAATTCCTCGAACACCTACAATGACAGGTATGCCTAAGCTAATACCAACGATGGCCGCATGTGATGTGATTCCAGCTTCCTCAGTGATAATCGCACTCGCTTTTTCTATGGCTGGCATAAGATCTTTCTCAGTAGCGTATGTGATTAGAATTTCTCCTTCTTTCATCTCATCACAGGCAGTACTATTGACTTCACATACACGAGCAATTCCACTTACACTCTTCTCACCAACACCAGTCCCTCTTCCAATGATTTCACCCATAATATGAACCTTCATTAGATTCGTAGTTCCTGACTGCCCTACTGGTACACCGGCAGTGATAATAATCAAATCACCGCTTTTAATATATTTCGAATGGTCTACAGCTTCAATCGCAACTCGGAACATTTCGTCCGTAGAATGGGTTTCCTTGCCTAATACAGGCTGTATTCCCCAGGAAATAAGCAATTGTCTGCTCACCAACGGATCTGGTGTAACCGCTATAATCTGACATGCTGGACGAAACTTCGATACCATTCTAGCTGTATATCCACTAGATGTTGATGTGACTACTGCTTTTGCATGTAGTTCGTGGGCGACATTCGCGACAGCATAACTGATTGCGCTAGTAACGGATGATGGAAGAATGCATTGATAGTCGGCACGCAAGTTATTCTTATAAATATTCGAGTTTTCTGTTGTTTCTGCAATTTGAGCCATGATAGAAACTGCTTGCAATGGATAATCGCCGGCAGCCGTCTCACCAGATAACATAATGGCGTCTGTTCCATCGAGGATTGCATTAGCTACATCGCTTGCTTCTGCCCTTGTTGGTCGAGGATTGCGCTGCATAGAATCAAGCATTTGCGTAGCCGTTACAACTGGCTTACCAGCTTCGTTACATTTTTTAATAATTTCTTTTTGCACTAGTGGGACTTGCTCTGGCGGAATCTCTACTCCTAAATCCCCACGAGCTACCATAATTCCGTCGGACACTTCGATAATTTCATCAATATTTACAACCGCTTCTGTGCTTTCAATTTTAGAGATAATTTGGATTTTCGAATTATGTTTCTCTAAAATCTCACGAATTTGTAACACATCAAGGGCTTTTCTAATAAACGAGGCAGCAATGAATTCTACATTGTTCTCAATCGCAAACAGAATATCTTGCACATCTTTTTCTGTAATACTTGGAAGTTGTGTGGATATTCCTGGAAGATTAATTCCTTTCTTGTTCTTCAATATTCCTGAGTTGATAATCTTACAATGTACCTCAGATGCAGCAATACTAACGACCTTTAATTCGATTAGACCATCATCCACAAGGATCGTATCGCCAACCGATAAATCTTCAGCTAAATGGTCATACGTGATTGCTACCTTTTCCTGTGTTCCTATAAAATCGCCTGGAACTAATGTGATCATTTCACCTGACTTTAACTCTACCTTCCCATCTACTACTTCCTTCGTACGAATCTCTGGGCCCTTCGTATCTACCATAATCGCAACAGGAATATTTACTGATTGGCTAACTTTACGAACAAGCTCGACTCGACGTTTGTGTTCTTCATGGGATCCATGAGAGAAATTTAACCTTGCGACATTAATGCCTGCTTTAATGATTCCTCTTAATGTTTCTAGTGAGTCTGTAGCTGGTCCTATTGTCGCGACTATTTTTGTCTTTCGCATAATGTACCTCCAACATTGATACTGAATATCTTCATTCTTTCTTTCAAGTGTAATATAAAAATGTGAATGGTGTATGTATGTTTCTTATTGTTTTAGTTAATATTAAATGTTTTGTTACGCAGTTTTCTATTATGGTAACCTAAATGGATAAAATTTTCGATAATTCATATGCATCTAGGTCAATTTTCGGTTTTTCCGAAAACGCTTGTTCAAAAGGTACTCCTACAATATTCTGGTTCACTATTGAAACCATTAAGCCCGATTGATTATTCAATAGTAAGTCTACTGCTTTACCACCCATCAGACTTGCTAACCATCGATCGTATGCTGTTGGCGAACCCCCTCTTTGTACATGCCCTAAGACAGTAACACGCGTATCAAGTCCAGTCGATTGCTTAATCCGTTCTGCAATCGCTTCTCCAGATCCAATTCCTTCTGCCACAATAATGATACTGTGTTTCTTCCCTCGATTATGACCCTTCATTAGGCGATCAGTAATATCATCGTAGTCAAAGTCTCGTTCTGGGATAATGATAGATTCTGCACCACCTGCGAGTCCCGCACGTACAGCGATGTCCCCTGCACTACGTCCCATGACTTCTACAATAAATGTACGGTCATGCGAGCTTGCCGTATCGCGAATTTTATCAATGAGTGAGATTACTGTGTTCACGGCAGTATCGAAACCTATCGTCTGGTCTGTACCAGGGATATCATTATCAATCGTCCCTGGAATCCCAATTACACGGATTCCTAGTTTCGCAAGCTCCATAGACCCACGGAAAGAGCCATCCCCACCAATCACAATAAGCCCTTCAATGCCATTATTCTTGAGGTTATCAACAGCTTTTCTCTGCCCCTCTGGAGTTCGGAATTCTTCACTACGAGCCGTGTATAGTATCGTACCACCACGTTGTATAATATCTGCTACAGAGTGAACTTTCATCTCTTTCAAATCATTCTCAATAAGACCCTGATAGCCACGATATACACCAAAAACATTTAATTGATGATATAACCCTTTTCTAACGACAGCACGGATAGCCGCGTTCATTCCTGGTGAGTCGCCACCACTAGTAAGAACGGCAATGTTTTTCATAGAACTCCTCCTCACTCAGTTTACATCTGTAACACAAAAAGCACTGCAAATACAGTGCTGTGTCTTACTATTGATAACATCCAATATTCTTATATTTATTATATCGTTGCTTTAGCATTTCATCCTTGCTCAAGTGATATAACTCTTCTAATGCCGATACAATGATAGACTTCATCGCATCTGCTGTTTTCCCTGTATCCTTGTGTGCTCCACCCTTTGGTTCTTCAATAATGCCGTCGATAATATTAAATCCATACAAATCTTTGGCAGTAATTTTCATTGTCTCAGCAGCTTTTTGAGCTAAAGATGCATCCTTCCATAATAGAGCTGCCGCACCTTCAGGAGATATTACGGAATAAATGGCATTCTCTAGCATATAAATCCGGTCCGCTACGCCTAATGCTAACGCACCACCACTACCACCCTCACCAGTGACAATAGAGATTATAGGTACGGTTAATCCCGCCATTTCAAATAGGTTCTTAGCAATCGCTTCCCCTTGTCCACGTTCCTCAGCAGCCTTGCCAGGGTAGGCCCCCGGGGTATCAATCAAGCAAATGATCGGTCGCTTGAACTTCTCTGCTTGTTTCATTAATCGCAATGCCTTACGATATCCTTCTGGATGTGGCATGCCAAAGTTTCTAGCAATATTGTCCTTAGTATCTTTCCCTTTTTGATGACCTAAAACAGTCACTGGCTGACCATTCAAAATTGCAATACCACCAACGATTGCTGGATCGTCAGCAAAACTACGATCACCATGCAACTCTATAAAGTCTTCAAATATAGCTTTTATGTAGTCCAAACTCGTAGGTCTTAAGCTATGACGAGCAATTTGTGTCTTTTGCCAAGGTGATAGATTGCCATAAATTTCATTCTCTAACTTAACAGCACGTTCTTCTAGTTTAGCAATTTCATCGGATAAGTCGATATCGGATGAAATTGTGAATTTTTTCAGTTCATCTATTTTCTCTCGTAATTCTGTAAGTGGCTTTTCAAAATTCATATCATTCTTAATGGTGCCCACCTCCGAGCGCATGCATTTTTATTATCTTACTCAAAAACGAACGCATATCTTTACGGTGAACCACTTGGTCTAACTGACCATGTTTTAATAGAAATTCTGCTGTCTGAAAATCGTCAGGTAGCTTTTGGCGAATCGTTTGCTCAATAATTCTTCTTCCAGCAAACCCAATTAAAGCCCCTGGCTCGGCAATATTCAAATCCCCTAAAGATGCAAAGCTAGCAGTTACTCCACCTGTTGTGGGATTGGTCATAACTGATATGAACAACCCGCCCTGACGATCAAGCTCCTTTAGAGCTGCAGAGGTCTTTGCCATTTGCATTAAGCTATAAATCCCCTCTTGCATTCTTGCTCCACCAGAAGCTGAGAATAATACAAACGGATAGTTTTTAATGATTGCCTTCTCTATCGCTCTAGTAATTTTCTCTCCTACAACAGAACCCATACTAGCCATCCGAAAACGAGAGTCCATAATCCCGAACACGAGCGGCATCCCGTCGATTGTTCCTTCACCTGTGACTACTGCCTCTTTTAGACCAGTTTTTTCAATGTCTGAAGCAAGCTTATCCTCATATTCAGGGAATTCCAGTGGATTGCAAGATTGTAAATCCTCATCATATTCGAAAAAGTTTTCGTTATCTAAAGTATAGCTAATACGTTCTCTTGAAGTAATTGCAAAATGATAATTGCATTTATTACAAGTTTTATAATTCTTCTCTAATTCTTTCGCATATAGTATTGCACTACAGGACGGACATTTCACGATAATACCCTGTGGTACATCCTTTTGAACTTGTTTCGCTGTAACTGATGCGTACTTTTTCTTTTTCTGAAATAAATCTTTAAGCACTACGTTTCACCTCACAAATGGGAAGAATGCAATACTCTATGTAATGCATCCTGAACTTCGTCTAATTCACTTTCTGGCACTAATATTTCAAACTGACGTTTGGATCCACTCACTTGTTTTACCTTTATTAAAAAACCTTCTTCTGTTAATTGAGTGCGAATCTTCTCCGCTATTTTCTCAGTAGGAGAGATGTAAATAACGGTCCACATGGAGTTTCCTCCCTCTCATATCCGATTAATTTAAGTTTCTGTATAAATAACGCATACTGCTATTATAAACAGTATGCGTTATAGTGTATTTTTAGTTATAATATCACAATTTATAGGACTGGCGCAACAAGACCATTATTCACCAAATAGGTCCGTTTTAACCTTTTTCAGGTGATTACGCATCGCTTCTCTCGCTCGTTCGCCATCTTGATCTTTTACTGCATAAAGAATTTCATAGTGGTCTTTAACAGATTTTTGTGGTCTGCCTGGCAAAGTTAAACTGCCTTCTTTCCCTTTGCGAATAAAATCTCCGATGGTATGCATAACACGTACTAGAATTTCGTTCCCAGATGCTTCTGCTAATGCATAATGGAACTCCGTATCTTCTGTTAAAGGAATTGTTCCTTCTTTTACAGTTTTATCTGCACGACTTAAAATCATCTCTAGTCGTTCTAGATCCTCTTCACTTGCTCGTTCCGCTGCTAAACGTGCCGTCTCACACTCTAATATTTCACGGACCTCAAATAAATTATCTAATGTATCCTTTTCTTTGAGGATGAGTAGTGCTAATGATTCAATCATTTCTGTCCCGGAATGGCTTTTTATAAAAGTTCCTTCTCCTTGTCGGCTTTCTAGAAAGCCTAACAATTCTAAGGCTCTGATCGCTTCTCTTACAGAGGATCTAGCAACTCCAAGTGTTGTTGCAAGGTCTCTTTCGGAAGGCAATTTATCGCCAGGTAAAAATCTCCCATCCATTATCAATCCGCGAATTTGAAACATGATTTCTTCATATAGACGTCGTTTTTTCACAGGTTCAAGCATGATTCGTACCTACTTTCCAATCGTAGCAAGAAGTTTTGTTTTCTCCTCAATGATTTTAGGATCTACAGTAATCCTTGCAACACCAGTTGCCATGGCAGCTGTTGCAACAGCCTTCGCTACATTTGGTGCGACCCGTGGGTCGAAAGGGCTAGGAATTACATAGTCTGCTCTTAACTCATGAGGTTCAATTAATTCAGCAATCGCTTTTGCTGCTGCTACCTTCATATCTATATTAATGCATTTTGCTCGAACGTCAAGAGCTCCACGGAAAATTCCTGGGAAAGCTAATACATTATTCACTTGATTCGGAAAATCTGATCTTCCTGTGCCGACAATCTTAGCACCTGCCGCTATCGCATCTTCTGGCATAATTTCTGGTACTGGGTTCGCCATGGCAAAAATAATGGCATCTTCATTCATGGATCGGACCATATCCTGTGTGACAGCACCAGCAGCGCTAACACCAATGAACACATCTGCTCCAACTAAGCAGTCAGCTAAAGAGCCTGTTTTCATACTTCGATTCGTAGTTTTAGCAATGGTATCCTTCATCGGATTCATGCCAGTAGGACGTCCCTCATAAATAGCGCCTTTCGTATCACACATGATTACATCTTTCACACCTAAGTGCATCAACAGTTTAATAATTGCAATACCTGCTGCTCCCGCACCATTCGCTACCACTAGAACATCTTCTATTTTCTTATTGACTAGTTTTAATGCATTAAACAAGCCTGCGAGTGTAACAATTGCCGTACCATGTTGGTCATCATGAAAAACAGGAATATTCATTGTATCCTGAAGCATTTCTTCAATGATAAAGCATTGTGGAGCAGCAATGTCTTCTAAATTAATACCACCAAAAGTTGGCTCTAAAAACCTTATGACTTCAATTAATTTTTCTGGACTATCATCATGTTTAATACAAATTGGCATAGCATCTACACCAGCAAAGTTCTTAAAAAGTACTGCCTTGCCCTCCATAACTGGTAGCGCAGCCTCTGGTCCAATATTACCAAGACCGAGTACAGCTGTACCATCAGAAACAACAGCAACCATATTACCTTTAGACGTATAATCATATACCGTGTTGACATCTGCATGTATTTCCTTGCAAGGCTCAGCTACCCCGGGAGAATAAGCAAGTGATAAATCGTCCGCGTCCTTTAATTGCACTTTCGAACAAACTGATAATTTTCCCTGACTCTGTCTGTGCATCTCTAAAGCTCTCTCTTTAAGATTTAACATGACCTTCAGCTCCTACTTTAGTGGTATAATGGTCTAGTGGTCTAGTGGTCATACCACTTATCTATTTTGTTCCATTATATCAGTACTACAGATGCTTGAAAAGTCCCTGTTTGTCCTAATTGTTATAAAACAGAATTATCCTCTTATTGGTCATTTTGTTAATATTGGTCTGAATTATGTAAGACTTTGAGAGTTTTCTTCATCTTCTTCATCGGAGTCTATATCTTGATCAAGATAGCTTCCGATTGATCGATGGGCGATTCTTGCCGATGCTGCAGCAGCAATGCCTGCTACTAAATCATCAAGAAACGTATGAATCGATTCTTCGTCCGTATCTAATTTTTTAATAATGCCGATTTTTTCTTTATCTAAATAGCCGAAACTCGTAAGCCCTATCGATCCATATACATTCGTAATTCCGAATGCAAGGATTTCGTCAACACCGTATAGCGGTTCATCTGTTTCAATGATTCCTTGTAAAGGTTCAGGCAAAAGCTTTTGTTCTGCTAGCTGGTCAAGAGCTATACCAGTATACAAAGTAAATTGCACTTCGCGTTTATTGAGAACGCGTAATACACTTTCCTCACACTCTTCCATTGAAATATGTGGGATATATGGAGACTGAAGCCGATGGACAATCGAAGCAATATCTCCAATTGTCACACCTCTTTGATTCAGTAAATCTACAATTCGCTGCTGTTGTATGTTCAATCGCACGACCTCCTAATGTTATTTCAACACAATATTTCCTTCTGTCAAAATCTCACGCAACTCTTCTAACAGTGAAGTATCCTCTTTTACAAAGAAATTCGATTGTAGCGGACGATAGGATTTCTTTTTCGGATGATACAGAATCACAGGTATACTGCCATGATATAATTGTAAAGTTTGGAGCACCTTATCAAAAATTTCATCCTGCTCTTCATAGTCAAATTTCAAGTACAGCTTCTTCGGCTTTTCATTCAGTTTCTCTAAATCCATATCATCTAAACGTGAAATTCGTTCTGCGATGAGTTTCACTTGCTCTTCTTGTTGCTGAACCTTTCCTTTAATGAGTAAAGGAGTATCCTTTTCTAGCATATGTGCGCAGTCCTTGTATAATTCTGAAAAAACTACGACCTCTACAGTAGCCGTTAAATCTTCTAATACTAGAAAACCCATCAATTGGCCACGTTTTGTCATAATTTGTTGTTTACTATGAATCATCCCCACAATCATATGTTGGCTGTGATCCTCGACTTCTTGCAGTTCGCTGATTCGTGTAATCGTTAAATCCTGTAACATTTCACGATACTTCTCTAAAGGATGCCCAGAAATATACAGTCCTAGTAATTCACGTTCCATTTCTAACAATTCGTCCTTACTAAACTCAGGTACTACAGGTAGTTGCGGTTCAGGTTCCGTGTGTCCCTCTTCTTCCAGAATACCGAATAGACTGATTTGTTGATCACTCAGTTCCCTTTGCCTTCTTGCGCCATAATCAATCGCTAGGTCTAGCCCTGCTAGATGCATTGCTCTACTTCCGAATTTAAAAAATGCACCGCTTTTAATTAAGTTCTCCAGCACGTTTTTCTTACATACCTGACTGCTCATACGCTCACAAAAATCAAACAAAGACATGAAATCCCCTGCTTTACGCTCTTCAATGATTTCTTGTAGCACACCCACGCCGATGCCTTTGATGGCAGCGAGTCCAAAGCGTATAGCATCCCCAGAAACAGTGAAATTTGCATAGGATTCGTTGATATCAGGTGGTAAAATCGCAATCCCTGACTTTTTCGTATCGTCGATATATTGGGAAACCTTGTCGGAACTGTTCATCGCACCTGTAAGGACAGCAGCCATGAATTCCAATGGATAGTTAGCCTTTAAGTATGCCGTCTGGTAGGCAATTACAGCATAGGCAGCAGCATGAGAACGATTGAAGCCATAATTCGCAAACGCAACAATCGTGTCATACACATCATTAGCGACTGTATCTGCAAAACCCATGGTGCGACAGCCACTGACAAACAGCTCCCTCTGCTCATCAAGAATCTCACGCTTTTTCTTAGACACTGCTCGTCGTAATAAATCTGCTTGTCCAAGACTAAAACCTGCCATTTCTGAAGCAATCTGCATGATTTGCTCTTGATACACAATGATCCCATGGGTATCTTTCAATATATGTTCTAGTTTTGGATGTGGGTAGCGAACAGGAATTTTACCATGTTTCGATTTGATATAGACAGGTATGTTTTCCATCGGTCCTGGACGGTAAAGGGCAAGAACAGCGACAATATCTTCAAAATTCGTTGGTTTTAAGTCCTTTAGAACATTGCGCATGCCGACGGATTCTAACTGAAATACCCCTGACGTGTCGCCTCGACCTAATAATTGATAAGTAGAATGGTCATCGTATGGAATTGCATCTAAGTCAATCGCAATATTGAGCCTTTGCTTAATATTCTTAATCGCATCGTTGATAATTGTAAGCGTACGTAACCCTAGGAAATCCATTTTCAGCAGCCCTATACTCTCTAATATATCCATAGGATATTGAGTGACTACTGACTGGTCATTTCCTCTCTGGAGCGGCACATACTTCGTAAGCTCTTCCTTCGCAATTACTACCCCGGCCGCGTGGGTAGACGCGTGGCGCGGTAAGCCCTCAATCGCTGATGCAGCATCAATCAATTGCTTCACTGTAGTATCTTGATGATACAACTCGCGCAGATTAGGACTCACTTCTAATGCCTTATCAATAGTAATTCCTAATGTATTAGGTATCATCTTCGCAATTCTATCAACATCTCCATATGGCAGATTCATCACCCTACCAGCATCTCGTACAGCTGCTTTGGCGGCCATTGTTCCAAAGGTAATGATTTGTGCTACATTTGCCTCACCATACCTTCTAACCACATAATCAATAACTTCTCCCCGTCGCTCATAGTCAAAGTCAATATCAATATCCGGCATCGAAATGCGGTTTGGATTGAGGAATCTCTCAAATAGCAGTTTATATTCTATTGGATCGATATTCGTAATACGTAATACATAGGCTACTATACTTCCCGCAGCAGAACCACGTCCTGGGCCTGTTAAAATACCGTTTTCATGGGCATATTTCATAAAATCCCATACAATCAGGAAATAGCTATCAAAATCCATGTTATGAATGACCTGTAGCTCATATTCGAGTCGTTCCACAATCTTTGAATCAGTAGCATTATCTCCATATCTTTGGCGTAGACCTTCATAACATTTTTCTCGCAAATAGCTCGCATGCGAATAGTTTTCTGGCACTTCAAAATAAGGTAGATGGCGCTGATCGAAATCAATAGAAAAATCACACTGTTGCGCAATTTTCATCGTATTCTCTAGCGCTTCCGGCGCATAAGAAAATAACCTATGCATTTCTTCATAGGTTTTCATATAGAACTCATCACTTGGAAATTTCATTCTGCCTTCATCCAATAAGGTTTTGCCCGTTTGGATACAGAGCAGCTTATCATGGTATATCGCATCATCTTTTTTTACATAATGTATATCATTGGTTGCTACTAGTCCTATCCCTAATTCTTTACTTAAAGCCACTAACGATTGATTTACGATTTTTTGTTCAGGGATATCGTGGTCTTGAATTTCTAAGTAGAAATTCTCTTTTCCGAATATGTCCACGTAATCGAGTGCAATTTCCTTTGCCTTTTGTTCGTCTCCGCGGAGAAAATGTCTAGGAATTTCACCAGCTAAGCATGCACTAAGCCCAATTAACCCTTCCGCCCGTTCCTTAAGCAAATCACGATCGATTCTTGGACGATAATAGAACCCATCTAGCGACGCCTTACTTACAAGATATAGTAAATTTTCATATCCTATCTGATTCTTAACTAACAGTACTAAATGGTAGGAGTTATCTCCTTTTTGTCGATGCTTATCATGCATCGATCCGTTGGCTACATATAGTTCACAACCGATGATTGGTTGAATGCCTTTTTCTTTGCATGCTTTATAAAATGGGATAGCGCCATACATTACACCATGGTCCGTAATGGCCAAAGCTGGCATCCCTAAGTCCTTTGCACGGGCAACCAATTCCCGGATTCTACTCGCTCCATCCAGAAGGCTATATTCCGTATGTGTATGCAAGTGAACAAAACTCATACTATCTCCCCCATGACGCTGATGAATCACGTTTCCATAATAATAAAAATAATTGAACTAGTCGTTACGAGAAAAGTGAAGGTTTTTTTCCAATGCCGATACTGAATACAAGCCCCATACATATATATGTGGCGAGAAGCGAGCTCCCTCCATAGCTTATAAATGGTAATGCTAGTCCAGTAATCGGCATAAGCCCAACTGTCATGCCGATGTTTTGGTATACTTGAAAAACGATAAGTCCAATAATCCCACCTGCTACATAGCTCCCGAATAAGTCTTTTGAATTCCCCGATGTTAATAAAATCCGATAAATTAGAAAGAAGAATAAACAGATTAATAAACTAACCCCAAAAAAACCAAGTTCTTCTCCTACAACAGCAAAAATAAAATCCGTGTGATGTTCTGGTATCCATCCACCTTGGGTTTGGCTACCGCTACTTAAACCCTTCCCCGTTAACTGCCCTGAGCCTACAGCAATCAAAGATTGGGTCACTTGAAATCCACTTTGTAACGGATCACCTTCGGGATTCATAAAAGATGTAATTCTAGATAACTGATATGGTTTAATGAACTTAAAAAATAATTCTTCATTCACATAATAGAAAAACACTAACATGCCAATAAACAGGGCAGCGATGATAAAGAGAATCAAAAATACTCTCCAATTCACACCTGCTATAAGAAACATACAAATCATAATTCCAATCAAGACCAGAGATGTTCCCAAATCCGGCTCCATAATTAGCAATAGAAACGGTACCCCAACAATTACAAACGATCGGATTAAGTCTCTAAATCGATAAATTTCCCCTTCAAACTTTGATAATTCTTTGGCTAGCATCAAGATTACACAAATTTTCACGAACTCTGAAGGTTGCATTCGAAAGAAACCTAGATCAATCCAGCGCTGAGATCCCTTCGTTGCAAATCCTTGCACTTCTACGTAAAGTAGCAACAAAACTCCTATAATATATAATGGCAGTGCATACTGCTCAAATACTCGATGGTCAGTGATTGCAACGACAGCCATTAAAATGGTGGCGATTACAATCCATAGTAACTGTCTTTTTGCGTAGAAGGATAACCCTTCTTCCGCGTCACTACCTGTTGCACTATTAATAATCGTAACACTAAAAAGTGCAAAGGCAAATAATAGTAGTAGTAAAAACATATCGAGATTTTTCCAATTTTTCTCTAAAAGCCATTTATAAGACATGGTACACACTTCTTCCGCGATATATTGATTGCATTCACCTGCGTCTTAACGACTTGGCGTATGCCAAGTTTTGTTTATACTATCAGAATTTATAAATATAATGTAGATAGTATAACGGCAACTAAGGCATTCACTTTCGTCCAAAAGGACTTGGCGTATGCCAAGTTTTGTTTATGATATTAGTTATGTTAACATACTAGCATAAAGAAAAAAAGTATCCTTTCTCTTGCGAAAAAGACTACTTTTTCTCTACCAAATCTATATGTCCCATATATAACTCCACTCTATACAAATGATCATACATATTTTGTTCTGCTAACATACTATTCTGATTTTTAATTGCTTCATAGATTTTTTTATGTTCTTCATAAAGCTTTTTCGGCATGCCGTTTTGTTCGAACAATAATCTACGGTTCGTTTTCATTGATACTCTCATATTATCAGCCACTGTATGCATAAGACGAATTAATAATGAGTTATGAGACGCCTCAGCAACCGCATAATGAAATTCCCAATCGGCTTTTTCGCCCAGATTTCCTGATTGAATGTCTTTTTCCATTTTTCGCAACGCTTTTTCCATCGTCAGCAGTTCTTCAGCAGTTCTTTGTGTGGCCGCAAGACCTGCAGCGCCAACCTCTAGGAATTTCCGCACATGCAATACTTCAAGGGACAAATCCCTCTCTAATAACAGCATCATACTCAAAGGTTCGATTGTCTCATCTGTCTGTGAGCGGCGAATATACGCCCCTCCACCTTGACGAATTTCAACTAATCCCATTGCCTCTAATACCGTAAGAGCTTCACGCACTGCGGACTGACCGACTTGAAGATTTTCAGCGAATTCCTTTAAAGTCGGTAATTTATCACCCGACGACAGTTTTCCCGCTTTTATCTGGTCCTTAATCTGCTCTACAATTTCAGCATAAATCTTCTTCACTTTTACTGGTTTAAAATTCATTGGATACACCCCATATAATCCAATTCAATCTCTTATCAAATGTCTCTACTGTTGCATCTTATATGGTTTTGCTCATAATCATCCATTTAAAAACACCAGTATTTCATACAATAATATAATAACTAGGAAATTTCAATGCTTGTATTATAACACAAAGGAGAAAAAATTTGTTTGAAAAAAGGAGAGGCTAACCTCTCCCCTGTTCAAACAAGTATTACTTCTTGTTTGTGCAATTTCAATAAATCAAACGATTTCGAATTATAGCATGATTCCTGCGCCAATGTTGATAGCAACCAGGGTTAAGATACCTGCCATGATGAGATAGTAGGTCAACGGAATAATCGTTTTCCGTATAATCTCTCCCTCTCTATCCATCAAACCAACCGTCGCTGAAGCTGCTACTACGTTATGAACTGTAATCATGTTACCTGCTGCTCCACCTACCGCTTGCGCAGCTACGATAACTGTCTGTGCTACACCAATCTCAGTTGCAACACCATACTGGAATAAAGAGAACATCATGTTACTTACTGTGTTACTACCAGCAATGAATGCACCTAAAGCTCCGATAACTGCTGCGAAGAACGGCCATGCTCCACCAGCTAGTGCCGCAACACCTGATGCTAATTCTAGTGGCATACTGCGTAATCCTTCAATATCAGTCATACCAGAACGGATGAATACGCGTACCATTGGTACAGCGAAACCGATTGCAAGTGAAGCGCTTACAGTTGTCTTGAAAGAAGATTTAATAGCCCCTGTCAATTCACTAACTTTCATGCTTTGAATAAAGAATGTGCAAATTACTACTGCTACGAAGATAGCAAAAGGAAGATATAATGGTTCAATCATCTTCGTTACACCTGTAACGCCTAAGATATCAGTCATACCTACTTTGAAATCTCTTAAGAAAGTAGTTAGTGGCTTAATTGTTCTACTAGCGATTAAGAAAACACCAACTAATACATAAGGAAGCCAAGCTTTAAATAGGTTCATACCTTTACGCTCTTCACCTACGTTAAGCGTAACACTACCAATCCACTTCGGATCCCAAGCACTCTTTTCTGGGAAATCCCATGTAGTTTTAGGCATTAAGAACTTGTTTTTCGCAGCAAATACTACAATTACAAGACCCACTAATGGACCAATTACTGATGGGAATTCAGGTCCTAATAAATAAGCAACTGCCATATAAGGAATCGTTAATGCTAGACCAGCGAAGATTGCGAAAGGTGCAACTTCTAGACCTTCTTTAAACGATTTATTTTTACCAAATGTTTTCGTTAATAATGCTACGATGAATAAAGGAATCAAAATACCGATTGTACCGTGAAGTACAGCTACATTTAGACCAATTTCGTAAAGGTATTGCGACCACTCCATACCTGAAGCAGCTACTGCATCTTTAACCATTGGATCATTTAAACCACTGTTAACCCCAACTAGGATTGGCGTACCTACAGCTCCGAAGGATACTGGAGTACTTTGGATAATAAGTGCAGACATTACCGCAGCCATCGCTGGGAATCCTAACGCTACTAATAGTGGCGCTGCAACCGCTGCTGGAGTACCGAAACCAGCTGCTCCTTCAATAAACGCTCCAAACATCCATGCAATGATAATTACTTGAATTCTTCTGTCAGGTGTGATGTCCATAAATCCTCTGCGGATTGTACTAACGGCACCACTGTTCGTTAATGTGTTCAAAAGTAATATTGCACCAAAAACGATTAAAAGAATTTCAAAAGATATTAGTAAACCTTCAATAATTGCTGCAGTTACTACTGTACCTGATACTCCCCAATAAGTAAGAGCAAGGATTGATGTTACTGCTAATGCTAATGGCATCGCGTATTTTGCTGGCCATCTAAGCACTACTAGGAAAATGAATACGGTCAATACAGGTGTTAAAGCTAATATTGCGTTCATTTTAAACCTCCTCAGTTTTTGTGTACTTCTTGTGTTTTGATACTAAACTTCTACATTTCTCTCTATTATGTTCCAAGAACTCTCTTTCTATAACACCCCCCTAACGAAGTAACTCTTCAGCAAGTAATTCTGCTGATTATTTGTTCGAGTGTCTCTCTTCTAGTATTATACACAAGCTGTGAAAAATCCTGCACTTTAGCGCCCATAATTTTAGCACATTCATGCCATTCTGGACCAAAATGCAACCAATGCGCAAAATGGTCTTTTGCTTCATTCCCTAAGACCTTCGTATACTAATACATATTTCAAAAATATCTTTTCATTCGTTTCAATTCATTTGTTATGATTTTTTATTGCGATAGGACTCTGCCAGCACTTCCATGGTATGCATAATTGGAACTTCTATCTTTGCTTGATCATGACCGTCAGCAAACTGCATCATACAAGAGCCGCAGCCTGTAACAACCGTATCTGCCCCACTAGCCTTTAGTGCCTCTGTTTTATGCTTATGGATATCCATAGATAAGTCAAAGTGCGTTAGACTAAATGAGCCAGCTCCCCCACAACAGCGATCAGCATTTTTCATTTCCACGAACTTCAGCCCCGGTATACTCTTAAGAAGTTGTCTCGGCTCTTTATAGACATTCATCCCACGTTTTAAGTGACAAGGGTCATGGTACGTAACTGTACGATTGACTTCACCTAATAAAGATGTGTCGATTTGTAAGATATCTGTCAAAAAGTACGCAATATCATATACTTTCTTCGAGTATTCTTTCGACTTTTCCGCCTCTGGTTGATCTTCCATCATTTCCGGGAAATACTTTTGCCATTGGCTACCACAAGTGCCACATCCAGTAATAATTGCTTCAATATCGTCATGCTTGTTCATTGCCGCAATATTTCCTTTTGCCATCCCGATAGCTGCTTTACGGTCTCCATGGATATAAATTGGAGCTCCACAACAAGACTGGTCTTTCGGAATCACAACATCGACACCATTCGCATTTAGGATTTCTACAATCGACTTCCCGACATTGGGATATATATAGTTCATAGAACAGCCCGTGAACAAAGCAACCTTCGTAGGCTTCTTCGCTCTCTGCTTTGCTTCTGCACTCGCTGGATTGAACTCTGGCAATCTGTTTTTCACTGGCGAAGTTGATAATAGTGGATATACCTTCTTCGGATTTAGTACGACCGGGACTCTTAGCTTACCTTTTTTATTAAACATCAGTGGGCTAAAGATGGCAGCCGAACGCATCGATAAATCGAATATCATCGGACGTTTTACCACTTCAAAGATGGCTCTCTTGATTTTTGGCAGACCTTTCTTAGCTCCCAATGCCTGTCTAGCAGCAACGATAATTTTCGTGCAATCGACGCCACATGGGCAGTTCGCAGAACAAGCTTTACAAGTCAAACAATTGAGAAGACGTTTTTCCACACTTGGAGAATATCCAATCTCACCAGCCAGTACTGCTGCTGCTAATTGAATCTTACCCCTAGCTACGTCACCCTCCATTTTTGTTTCTTTATATATTGGACAGAAAGCTTGGCAGTTTCCGCATTTCATACATTTGATGATGTCATCCTCTAGATGTTCTAATATATATTGAGCCACTATTATTCACTCCTCTGAACCATTTTACCTGGATTTAATAGATACTTCGGATCAAGTGCCTCTTTCACTTTACGCATTACCGCTAAACCTTCTTCTCCTAATTCCCAACCTAGATATCTCATCTTCGCCATGCCAATACCATGCTCACCAGTCAATGTACCACCAAGCTTTAGCGCAGCAGCGAAGATTTCATCAACTGCCTTGTGTACTCTTTCCATTTCTTCCTTGTTTCTCTCATCTGTTAAAATGGTAGGATGCAAGTTTCCATCTCCTGCATGACCAAATGTTCCTATGTGTAGATTATATTGTTCTGCGATTCTCTTTAATTCACGTAGCATCGCTGTAATTTCACTTCTTGGAACAGTAGCATCTTCAAGAACAGTCGTAGGACTCACTTGAGCTAATGCTGGAAGCGCCGCACGTCTAGCAGCCCACAGCTTATCTCGCTCTTCATCTGTTTGTGCTATTTGTAACTTACCGTTATTCTTCTTAACAACTTCTTCTACTATTTTCGCTTCCTTTTCTACTACTTCTGCAATACCATCTACTTCAATTAGTAGAATTGCTTCTGCGTCTACCGGAAGTCCTGCCTTTGTATAATTCTCAACTACTTTAATCGTTGTGTTATCCAAAATTTCTAAAGTCGCTGGAATAACCTTCCCCGCTACAATATTGGAAACTGTATTTCCTGCATCATCTAATGTTTGGAAAGATGCAAGCATTGTTTTACGATGTTCTGGAGCTGGAATCAGTTTTACGATAATTTTGGTAATGATACCAAGTGTTCCTTCTGAACCAGTAAATAGTTTAACAAAGTCATAGGCGGTAACATTTTTAACCGTTTTCCCACCAAACTTCACTAAATCACCATTCGCCATTACGAGCTCCATGCCCATTACATAATGCTTTGTCACGCCATACTTTAAACCTCTTAGTCCTCCAGAGTTCTCAGCGACACTTCCACCCATCGTCGCTGTTTTAACAGTACCTGGATCTGGCGGATAGATCAGCCCATGTACCATGACTGCGTCATTTAAATCTTGAATGATAACGCCTGGCTCTACTGTAGCCGTTAGATTCTCTGCATCTACCTCAAGAATTTTATCCATTTTCACCATTAGTAGGACAATTCCTTTGTTGATTGGAATCGTTCCACCACTTAAATTCGTGCCGGCACCTCTTGTGTAAATTGGGGCATCATATTGATCTGCAATTTTCATGATTTTAATTACATGTTCCGTCGTCATAGGAGTTACGATAGCATCTGGACGTTGACTAGGCATATCTGGAGTTGCGTCAAACGAATAACTAACCAAATCCGCATCATCGTATAGTACATTTTCACTACCTATCGCTGCAATTAGTTCATCTATAAGCTTTTTATTCATATTAAAACCTCCTTGGGAATATAGGCAAAGGTAACTATTTTTTCATATAGTCACTATAGCATAAATTGTTAAATAATTGTTAAGTATTGATGGTCTGACCAATGCTTATACCTTAATTACTTAGACTTTTTTTAATCTATGTAATTATTATTTACATATGCTTTTAGTGAAAATATATAAATTGTAATGTGCTTTAAAAATATTTCATGTTACTGAAACAGATATACAGTTGTATGTGATACAGTTTATTTACTAGTGATTTATAAGGACTTCGCGTCTAATGATTCACAAGCCAAATAATTATACAGTTTGTAAACATAATAAAAAAAATCCAACTACATAAAAAATGTAATTGGATTTTTATTTATATTTATAAGTTTTATCTTACATTTTTGAAACCCATTTTCATTTACTTGAATAAAATATACCGTGATAATTATTATACTTTCTTTGACTTTTATTGACCTTCAGTTGAACCTCAGTCGTTTGAATTTTCATTCATGTTTCATTGAAGTATCTTTGAAATGCCAATTCAAGTGCAATTATTTTTCCAGTACCTGGGCAGTTAGCAGTGATTTACATACAAGCTGATCACCGTGATACACTTCTATATCCGCTTTCCCAAACTTTCTACTACTATCTATGACTCTTGAACGAACCGTTAGTTGAACATCGATTTGTACTGGCTTCAGGAAGTAAATGACGATATTCTCTACGACTAGGTCACTATTCTTCGTCTTTCTCAAAGCAGAGTAACCAGCCTCTGTAATTAGCATCATCAACACTCCGCTCGACACACCACCTAATTGATTCGACATTTGTGGTGTAATCTCACCATGTAATCGAATAGAACGATCGTCTACCTTCTCTTCCGTAAAGTTAGATAGAACAATATCCTCAATCGTTTGTCCGATTTGCGGTTGTTTTTGGATATATTGCAATGCCTTAATTACATCCTGTCTACTAATAACACCTACGAGCTTTCGATTTTCCACTACAGGAAGAAGCTCTATACCTTCCCAAACCATTACGTGCGCAGCAGAAGCAACCGAAGTTTTCATTGCTACTGAGATCGGATTTTTTGTCATGATTTTTTCTATTGGCGTATCATCAGATTGACCAAGAGTATCCTTTGGAGTAATAATCCCCTGGACTCGCATAACTTCATCGACAACTGGAAACCTGCTATGTCCGGATGACTCAGCAAGTTTGCTCCAATCCTTTACTGTGTCATATATGGACAGATAGCTAACATCAGGATTTTTATGTATGATATCTTCAATTAAGACGATTTCTTTTTTAATTAGGCGGTCATAGATTGCTCTATTAATCAATGAAGCTACTGTAAACGTATCATAAGAAGATGTAATCACTGGCAAATCTAATTCATCCGCTAGACGTTTTACCTCTTCCGTCGTATCAAAACCACCAGTAATTAAAACAGCTGCACCTTGGTGTAATGACATCTTATGAACCTCATAACGATTCCCTACAATGAGCAAACTACCTGGATCGACATAACGAACCATAGCATCGATTTCCATTGCACCAATTACGAACTTATGTAATGTCTTATGGAGTCCAGAACGCCCACCTAACACAGACCCATCTACAATGTTTACAACCTCAGCATATGTAAGCTTCTCGATGTTTTTCTTCTGTTTCTTCTCAATTCTGACTGTACCTACACGTTCAATTGTGCTTACATAGCCCTGGGTTTCTGCTTCTTTAATCGCTCTATATGCTGTACCTTCACTAACTTCTAAATCTTTAGCAATCCTTCTTACGGAAATTTTATTTCCTACAGGAAGATCCTCGATATAACGTAAAATTTGTTCATGTTTTGTCGGCATAATACACCCCCTTCAAGCACTGTCTATCATTCGTCATTCTGTATTATATATATTTCCCAGCTATTATACAACAATATCACATTTCAGAAAGTGTTATGCAAATAAAAATAAGAATGAACTACCTACTAATCCAATCACAATCATTATGATAACCGCTAAGAAGAACAATCTAGCAACCTTGATTTTCTTCTTTTTCTTTGTAGAAAAACCATCAGTTTTATATTTTTTCACTTCTGTCATATTTTAAACCCCCTTAGACCAAAATAACATTAAGAAATAGTGATAAAGACATTATGCCAACATCGGATATATGTGTAAAGTACCTGGAGGGATTGTATTGAAACGTTTTCGGCCGGAACAAGCCTTTTTCGAAAAAGAAGCTCTCGAATACCCACTTGGAAAAAGAATGCATACATTTTTACAAAAACATAGTATCCCAATTACAATCATCCCTTCCCATAATCGAGTCACTGGAATTCCAGGTGCAAACCCTATGGAAGCTTATCGGAATGCTAAGCGTACAATCGTCGTTGGAATCAAGCGAACGATGGAGTTAGATATTTGTAAACCTTCAGCAAACTATCAATTTTCCCTCTCAACGGGCTGTGTCGGTGGATGTCATTATTGCTATCTACAAACAACAATGGGCAAGAAACCATATATACGTATTTATGTAAATACAGATGAAATCTTTGATAATTTGAATCAATATATTGAAAAGCGAGCACCAAGACTCACGTTTTTCGAATCCTCAAGTAGCTCAGATCCAGTCGGTGTAGAACATATGACAGGTTCTTTAAAAAAGGCCATCGAGTTTTTTGCTAAATCAAAATATGGTCGCTTACGAATTGTTACAAAGTTTGCGCAAGTAGACTCTTTACTAGACATTCATCATAATCAACATACCCGTTTCCGTTTCAGTTTAAACTCAGATTATGTCATACGAAATTTCGAACAGATGACAGCAACACTTGAGGAACGTATTGAAGCTGCTGGAAAAATCGCACAAGCTGGCTATCCATTAGGCTTTATCTTAGCTCCCATCATGCATTATGAAGGATGGCAGGACGAGTATTCATATATGCTTTCCCACTTAAGTAAAACTTTAGCTAATACAAGCGTAAAAGACTTAACATTTGAGTTAATCCAATATCGTTTTACAAAGGCAGCGAAAAACATTATTCTTGAACGTTTTCCTAACACGAAATTAGATATGGATGAATCGAATCGAAAATATAAGTGGGGCAAATATGGGCGTGGAAAATGGGTCTATCCTGATGAGAAATCAAAAGAGTTAGACCAGTTCATACGCCAACAAATCAAAGAAAAATTCCCTGCAGCAAGAGTCCAGTATTTTACATAATACGGTTACTCAGCAAGGAACTTACATTATTTATGCTTGATAAGGGTATCAAACGTCACCTTCTCAAGTTCTTCGATTAATTTTTGGTTAATGGTCTTCCACGCCGGATGTGTATCACAAGTTTGGGTTCTGTCACAACGCATAGAACTTTCTATACATCGATTTAAAGCAATTGGACCTTCCACGGCTTCTATCACATGACGGAAGTTTAATTCTTTCGGATTTCTTAGTAGACGGACACCTCCGCGGGCACCACGAATTGTTTCTAGAATACCTGAGCGGACTAACATCTGCACAATCTTCGTTAAATACACTTCAGGGATATTTTGAGCGCTTGCAATTTGCTTCGTTGGCACTACTGCATTAGGTATTTGTTTACTTAATTCTATCACTGTTCGAATGGCATAATCGCCTTGTTTGGTTAGCTGCAAAATAA
Source organism: Desulfuribacillus stibiiarsenatis (assembly GCF_001742305.1). NCBI lineage: Bacteria > Bacillati > Bacillota > Desulfuribacillia > Desulfuribacillales > Desulfuribacillaceae > Desulfuribacillus > Desulfuribacillus stibiiarsenatis. The sequence goes on from NZ_MJAT01000038.1 coordinate 115,488, forward strand.
GACCTCCCTAAAGTAGCCATAAAAGACCTACTTTTCTTATTATACCGTAACGTGTGTTTCCGTCAATGTAAAAAAGAACTGGTGCATAAGTAACAAGAAACGCTCTAGAAATAATATTCTAAAGCGTTTCTTATTTTTAAAGCTTCTTTAATTTGTCTTTATATGTCTGTTCATCAATCTCTCCTGCAATTAACTGCCTACGAAGCTCTTTTTGATCTTCCGTGGCAACTGGAGCAGCTTTTTTCGGTGATTGATTTACTATTTTGTTGTCCTGCTGAGTTTTCGAAGCAACTTTCACTTCTTTTTTCGGTTCTTGCTGCTTGGCTTGCTTAGTTTTATTCTTTTGCTTTTTCGAGTTGTCTGTTGGACCTAGTTTTAATACAAAGAAAAGAATAATCGCTAGAATAATTATGAAAGCAACATAACCTACAGCTTTAGAGTCAAAATCACTTCCGCCTGCTTGTCCACTTTTATCTAATGGTTTATTGGTAGGAACATTGTCCGCTTTATCATACTCGATCGCTACATTCACCGGATTGTCTGCATTGACGTTCGTATAGTTCCCTTCTTTTAATGCAAGCTCCGCAGGTTCAACCTTAGCGTTTCTACCAGCCGGCGGCACAATCACATTAGAAACAACCTTTTCCACAGTGAATGGCGGTGCAAATTCAAAAGAAAACGATTTACGTATGCCATCTAAAGCAAATGGGCTGTAATAATATTGAACTACCAACGAATAAAGTTCTTTTGGTGGAATTGGCTGTTCTCTTAAATCTACGTGAATCACTCTATCACCTAGCACATGTGGGGCTGGGAAATACTGTCCAGGTCCACCAGATTTGCCAGTGGCAAATACATAGAAATTCGGTTCATTTGTTGGTGCCGGGAAACTAAAGGTAGTTAATTGTTCATCTGTATTGTTGATAATATCTACTTGATTAATGACAAGTACTGCTGGAATTTCTGGATTCGGCCAATCCACTGGTTGATCATATTCTGGTCGAATCGAGATAAATACCTCTTTTACCGTAAAATCCGTTTGTTCAGCTGCTACCATACTTGGTTGAACCATAGTGGCAACGAGCAGAGTGAATATGAACAAAATAAATAATTGCCTTTGTTTCAAAACCCTCATTATACTTAGCCTCCTAATAACTTTCTACTTTTAACTTTCTACTTTTTTTCTATTATGTACCTAGAAATGCTAACTTATAATTATGAAGAAAGTGTGAACTTCACAATTTTGACACGATTATGACATATTTAAAAGTGTTTGAGTTTTGCCATAGGAATCGCAAAGTGTGATAAATTTAATAGTGTATTGTGTGATGCATTACTTACAATCTATTAAAAAAGGACTATGCTTACAGATAATACCACGAATTCCAGGAGGAATGCACATGTTTTTTTCACGCAAAAGAATGCCAGAAACCGAGCAAATACATCACTTACCGAACGATGACTGCATGAATAAAGAGGCAAATGCAGAATCAGATGCAGACTTTCTTAACAGCTTATATCTAGAAATTAATAATATAATTACACAGCACGACCACGTAAATAGCCAGCACAACCTACTAGCTGATTTGGCTACACGCATCAAAAATAGAGTCGATGCCGTTCGAATGATTAGCGAGAAGTCTAAGGATGTTTCCAATGAAATGATTACGATTAGTAACCATTTAACCGTAATGGCTAACACTACGTCAGAAAGAACAATTGAAAGTAGCAAATCAGTAGAAGACGTTACTAGTTTAGTCGAACAGCTTGGCCTAGAAGCCAAGGAAACCATGAACAACATGAATTTGTTAGACATTCGCTCTAAAGATATCGGCCATATTGTAAAAACAATCAAAGAGATTGCCAATCAAACAAATCTACTTGCGCTGAACGCATCTATTGAAGCAGCTAGAGCTGGAGAGCATGGCAGAGGCTTTGCTGTCGTTGCTGACGAGGTACGTAAGTTGGCTTCGCTAACTGAAAAAAGCACGAAAGAAATTACCTTACTCATCACAGATATTCAGAAAGATATTAAGGATGCCATTCGGTCTTCCGAGAGAAACCAGGTAACTATAGTAAAAGGCATTGAATCTAGCAAGATAGCAAATACCAAAATCCTAGAATTGCAAAATTCTTACGATATTGTTAAGAATCAGGTCAATCGTGTGAAAGAAATCGTCACTTCCCAGAATGAACACTCGAATGAAGTATTCCAAGCTATCAATCAGATCGAAGATCTGTTACTAGACATGAACACCAAGTTAATCGATCATGTGACACAAGCAAGTATAGTAGACTCTCAATTAGAACATAATATCAAGACATTAAAAGAGAAGTTACCTTCCCAATCGTGAGAATTAAGTAATGCACATTGCAAATAAAAAAAGGAAATTACACTCTACGGGAAGTAGTTTGTAATTTCCTTTTCCTATTAAGCATTTAACGGAGGCGTGAACGTGCGTAATGCTAATTCCTTATCCAGTTCATATAACGCTAGGTTATTATCCTGTAGTTTCTTAATTTTTGATAACAAGTTCGACATGGCAGCTTCTTCTTCCACTTGCTCATCTACGTACCAATTTAACAAACTTATCGTTGCGTATTGTCTTTCATCCTGCGCAATGTCCATAATTTGATAAATTCTTTTTGTTACTTCTTTTTCGTGGCTAAGTGCAACTTCGAACACATCTTGTACATTTTCATACTCGTTTTTAGGAGTATCCATTCCTGCAATGATTACACGGCCATCCATGTCCTTTATATACTTATAAAATTTCATCGCATGGAATTGCTCTTCTTCTGCTTGTCGTAAGAAATAATTAGCAAACCCTTCTAGTTCAATTGAATCACAATATGCCGCAATTGCTATGTAGTAGTGTGCAGAGAAAAACTCAAAATTCATTTGTTTGTTTAAGGCTTGTACAAGTTTATCTGACAGCATAGTAACCCTCCTAATAATAATACACTTTCACATCGAGTCTATATTCTATGGTTATGTTTGTCAATCCATATGAAAATAATCATAAATTCGAACATGAATATGACATGTATCACATATAAAGGAACCTAATCGTGATATAATGTTACAGAAAACTAGGCATTCGCCAAGCTTTAGTGAAGAGAATGCCTTTAGTTGCACTGACGCAAAAGCACAGTAATTTATTACTGATGTGTTGCTAATGCAGAGCTATGTACATCAGATAAAATTATTAATTCTGATGTACTAACAAAGTATATATAACCCCATGGTTACAGGAGATTCTATGACGAGACTAAAGAGCTTCTCTAAGGCCGGACATTTCCCTACACTCATATCATCCTTGTTGTATTTTGATGTAAGTTTTATGATTTGGGTCTTATTCGGAGCTACTTCTAATTTTATTGCAACGGATTTACAATTGTCAGATGCACAAAAAGGCATGATGGTGGCGATTCCTATTTTAGGCGGAGCATTCTTGCGCCTCCCTTTGGGTATTCTCGCTGACAGATACGGCGGAAAACGTGTTGGATTAATCGGAATGGCAGTAACAATGATTCCATTAGCAGCAACAGCCTTATTCGCTGACCAAATCCACGAGATTTATGCCTACGGAATACTACTTGGTATAGCTGGTGCTAGTTTCGCTGTAGCACTTCCTCTTGCAGGGCGCTGGTACCCACCAGAGCATCAAGGGTTAGCCATGGGACTCGTTGGCGCAGGTAATAGCGGTACAGCTCTAGCTATGCTATTTGCCCCTCGCCTATCTGAAATGTTTGGCTGGAATGCAGTATTTGGCTTAGCGTTAATCCCATTAGTAATAGTATTTATCCTATTTTCCATCTTTGTAAAAGATAGCCCTAATCAACCAAAACAAGTGAAATTTGCAGATTTTATCTCCATCATGAAGCGATTAGATTCATGGTATTTATGCTTAGTGTATAGTTTATGTTTCGGATCTTTCGTAGGCTTATCTAGTTATTTATCGATATTTTTCTTTGATTACTATCATGTATCTAAAGTTCAATCCGGTGATTTTGTCACCTTTTTAGCCTTCACTGCTAGTTTTATCCGGCCGGTTGGTGGATATTTAGCTGATCGCTTCGGTGGGACTTATATATTGCAATACATTTTCTTAAGTATTTCATTCTTACTTTTCATGATAGGATTCTTACCTCCAATATTGCTCGCGATTGTATTATTCTTCCTATTGATGTTATCTTTAGGGCTAGCAAACGGAGCACTTTTTCAAGTAATTCCGAATATGTATCGTGAAAATGTTGGTGTCATAACTGGTTTAGTAGGGGCCGCTGGTGGATTTGGAGGTTTCTTTTTGCCGAATATTCTCGCCACAATGAAGCAATTGACGGGCACATACTCGTATGGCTATTGGTGGATAGCTGCTACTGCTCTTACCATCACAGCTCTCTTAATAAAATTAAAAGACCGCTGGACTCATATAAGTTCTAATTCATAAAAAATAAGCCACCTCTGTGAAGTGACCCCCAATTGTTAGATGGTGTCTAACATTAGGGGTGCAGTTCACTGTAGAGATTGGCTTATTTTCTCAGCTAAAGCTTGGCTAATGTCAAGTTTTTACGTTCTTTTGGCTATTAACTGAAGTAACGGTAGTAATGCTTGAAGTTCTTCCATAGAAAGCTCCTTTATGATATTGATAGCTTTCTCTTTCGGATCATACTTCACCTGGAGCCTCACACTTGGCTTTTCTTCTTTTTTCGCTGGTTTTTGAAATGGATGTATATCTTCGATTTCAGACATCGATAAATTATAGTTTTTCTTTTGATCCAAGTCATAGAATAATATACTTTGAGATGATTCATCATAAAAAATTATATTTCCCACATGGGTTTGATGACCTTTACCCTTTTCTACGGTTATAATGCGCAATAAAGTTTTATCTGTCTGCCAATTCGTAAATTGTGATGTAACCATGAATGTAACTGCCACCCTCTCCGCAATATGGTACGATTATATGATAGCAAAATTAAAAACACAAGGAAAAAGCAATGACAAAAAAACTTCATTATAATAATATATAAACACAACTTGACATGCACATACTAATCTTACCATTCTATATGAACATTATGCGAGGAGGATTTTTTCATGACAAAAGAAAAAAAAGTAATCTTTACAGAAAACGCACCAGCAGCAATCGGCCCTTACTCTCAAGCAATTGCATGGAATGACCTATTGTTAATCTCAGGACAAATCCCTGTAAACCCGTCCACTGGCGAGATTCCAACTGACGTGCAAGAGCAGACGCATCAAGTCTTAAAAAATCTTGGAGCAATCCTAGAACAAGCTGGATGCAGTTATCATAATGTACTGAAGACTTCCGTATTTATTAAAGACATGAACGATTTCGCCAAAATCAATGAGGTGTACGCACAATATTTCAAAGAGAATCCCCCAGCTAGAGCTTGTGTGGAAGTTGCGCGTCTACCAAAAGATGTTTTAGTAGAAATCGAAGCAATCGCAGGTCTTAAATAGTATAGGTATAGCTGAAACAGAAATGCGGGGTATATTTATATGAAAAGAAACTTCATTTACATGTTGATTGGCAGCGTTATTATTGCATCCATTGTATTTCTTTTAATACATACTTTCATCGATGCAGAACAGATTCATGACAATCAACAGCTGCAGCCAGACAAGCATATCTATTCTAACGACGCGAATGAAGTTTCGTATCAAGCTACAACTTTAGTCTACAAACACATATTTGATAATTATAACCCTAAGCTACAATATGAACTTCCTACAATCAACAAATACGGTATCATCACTGCAAAGACAGTCAACCTGAGAAGCACACCGAGTACGACTTGGGGAGTAAAGATACTGCATACCCTTTCTAAAGATGAAGAAGTCATCATCCTAGCCGAGAATAGTCGCTGGTTTCAAGTAAGTTACAATGGTATAAAGGGATGGATTTTAAAGGAATATCTAAACACAAGAGTCGAACTTACAACAAAGGAGACAAACGGATTACCAATTCGTCTTTTGTTTAAAGATAGAAACACTTTAAGTATCTCTTTACCATCTACGAATCATCTAGCTTTGCATAATCATAAGGATGGTAAGTTTACTATTAGTGGTTTTCCTCCCCTATCTAAAAGTTCCTTTGATGTAGATCATCGTTCCGTTCCTGTGTTTTCCGTTAGTGATGGAACTATCGATATTTATACAACAGGCTGGACCCACGCAGAATTGCGAAAAGATGCAGAATCGGAGTATACGTTATACTTCACTCCCGTTGTCCTTGATACCTTTGTCACACAAAAAAATAATCGAGATATCATAAACATCGTTACAAGTGGCGACCCTGCATATTCCTTCATTACAGAAGATAAAAGTGTAGATATTGCATTCGATGAAACAGTGAATAATCAAATACCTGTTAAACATATCCCGAAGGGGTTATACCTTGACTCAATACAAATATCCCCAAGGTTAATTCAAATAAAAAGCCATCAAGTTACCACATGGAAGGTATATCCCGATCGAAACTCTATAACAATCGATCTGAGCGCTACTGGTATCAAGGGTAAGAGGATTGTGATTGACCCAGGACATGGCGGGTCTGAACCAGGCACCTATGGACGTGTTTTAGGGATACTAGAGAAAGATTTCAACTTAAGCGTCTCTATGCGTTTGAAGCAACACTTAGAAAGGGAAGGCGCCATTGTACATCTAACCCGTTCAACGGACAATACTCTATACAACGGAGATAATTACGAGACATTTCTAGATTTAATGGAACGTATCCATTTTACGAATTCTGTGGATGCCGATTTATTCGTTAGTGTTCATGCCGATAACTTTCCAGCAGACTTATCTCTTAATGGTACAGCGAGCTTTTATTATGATGAAGCGCCACATTCTTTTCAAAATCAAAAGCTCGCATCCCTATTAAGTGCCAAAGTGGCTGAAGCTATTGAGACTAAATGGCTAGGAAATCAACCACAATCATTTGTTGTCATACGCTATAACCGATACCCTTCCGTCCTTATGGAATTAGGATTTCTGTCAAACAAGAATGATGAGGCAAAATTAATCGATCCCATCTATCAAGATAAAATGTCTCAGGCTATGACAGAAGCAATAATAGAATATTTCACTACGCCTTAACAATCAATACAATCATCTTTATAAAATACAAGCTGTCATCTTGCAACAGATGGCAGCTTGTTATTTTTTATACCTATGTAAATTTATTTTTTTAAGAAGATTAATAGCAATATTTATCAAAAACATATCATAGATATAAGTATAACACCTAGGAGGTTGATAAAATGTCCTTTCCGAATATCCCAGATTTAAAGCCTGAAATTGATATTTCCCGTGAACAAGTGGTAAATTTGTTGTTATCTTCTATCGCTTTCGAGGAACTTGCATTGGCACACATCGTGAATGCAGAAGCCGAGAAGATTCAATCCGTTTTAGGCACTATTAAGGGGCAGACAGTAAAGAACCCAAAAGTTGAAGATTTATTAGCGATTAACAAAAGTGTAGAAAAGACACTGAGAAATGTAATTAAAAAAGAAATGCTGTTGCAGTTTAAACTTGAGGATGTAATGGAGATACCTGACGACGAACCTGATAAATACTAAATATAGCAAATTTAAAAAAGGATCCTAGATGTTTCTAGACGATCCTTTTTTGTTTGCTATTTTGTTGCTTTTTTTGTTTTCTTTTTTTGTTTGCTTTCATCATTTAATCTCATATGTGAGATTTTATTTTGATTAATCCATGGCCTTGGGAGCTGCGATTGTGGGTATTGTGGCCCAAAAAGATTCGCATGTGATTGGTCTGTTTTTACCTTCTGTGGTTGATTTCTAGGTATTACTATGGGCTCTTTTAGTTTAATATCCTGCAAGCATTCCTGCGCGCGTAATTTCTGCTGTATCAGCTTCATAGCATCTACAATCAATTGCTGATACTTTAGATTTGAAAGGTCTGTGTTTCCAAAGTTCTTTTGTAATTCTTGTAACTTTGATCTGATTACTAATAATCTGTCTCGTTGATGCATAACTCCTTCATTTGCATCGGAAATTCTAGGTAATCTGGGCATGCAAAGCTTCTTTCTATCCATAATAGATTGCATCGATTCTATGATATATAGTGTTTCTAGGAATGTTTCTATACATTCAGTATCATCCAAGTGCTTGACCTTGAAGTGTCGAGATGATTGCGCTTTTGATGCAAATTGAATCATACTGGATTGAAGACGGTGAATTGACTCTAGTCCTTTGCCCAATGAATGAATCATTATTTCATTCACTCTTCACTATTATCCTCACTCATTGGCTCCTCATCAATGAATTCGGCAGCTCCCCCACGCCCAGTCTCTTTACAAAACTCACAGTCTTGATATTTATCGATTCGCATAACATTTTCTAACTTTTTCAATAGAAGCCATTCCTTCATTAGTACTGTATCTAGAACCTGATTTACGGATCGATTAAATCGAATCAGCTCCTCATAAGATGAGCACATTGGGAAATCTGCTTCTCCCCCAATAAATGCTTGCACCTTTTCCGCCTCTGCATTCACTATGTGAGATAACGCAATTTCTTCTAACGCGATAGACTCTAGTAAATCGACAACCGCTTGTTTTAAAGTTGGTCGATGTTTTGATTCTGGAATTTCTGGCATACTCATCAGCATCACCTTTTCCCTTAGTTTAGTATATGTTGATATAATTGTATGCATTTGTTGATTTTTCTAGCACCATTGAAATCGTACAAGAATTCCTTCTCTATACCTCATACCTTATGATATCGATACATGGAAGGGAGGAAAACATTGTGCGTATCATAATGAACTGGAAGACACTTACTAAGATTATTGTTTTAGTTGGTATTATGGGCTTTTTCATTACAGCGACTGGCATCATGGGACAGTATTTTCTAGGGAAAGCCAATGATCGCTTAGACGAGATTTATCACGAAGACATTCAAGCTTTAATTGCTATTACCGATATACGATCACATAATAGAACGATTGAGAGGTTAACCTTAGAATGGCTACTAATATCGGATGAAAATGGGATTAATTTTTCCTTAGATGAAATTACAAAGCATAAACTTGCTATTGATCAAGCATTAGAGCAGTTAGCCGGAATCGAGAATGGTACTGAGCATCTTGAAATGGCAAACCAATTGAAGAAATCTATGCTTGAATATCGTGAACATCATAATCAAGTGCTGCAATATATGAATCATAATCAAATCGATAAAGCGATAGCGAAGTACAGAAGCATATCTCCAATGGTTAATGATGTGAATGATCAGCTCAATGGATTGGCCGATATGTATGCCATGCAAGCTTATGACAAACATATCCGTAATGATCAAGAGAACGCATTTGCTGGTAAAGCTTTAACATCTCTGAAAATAGTTGGTATAGTCCTCTCTCTTAGTATTGGCCTGATTCTTGCGACTATCATTGCAAAGCCGCTTATGAATATGGCAACTCATGTGCAATATATCGCAACTGGTGACTTAACTCTAGAACCACTTAGTTATAATCGTAAAGATGAGGTCGGTCTACTAAGTCATGCAATTAATGACATGACATATAAGTTGCGAGATCTTGCATTGAAAATACAGCATACTGGAGAAAATGTTGCCGCTTCCTCCGAGCAATTATCTGCTAGTGCAGAAGAAAGCAAAGGAGCGACCAAACAAATTGCTAGACTCGCACAAGGAGCGGCAGAAGACGCTGAGAAACAGTTCGAGAATATTATGAATGTATCTACTGCGATTCACAAAATGGCTGATGACATAAACGAAATGAATAAAAATAGTATAGACATGAAGAACTTATCAGCCGATAGTATAACTCTATCCCAAGCTGGAACAACCTCAATCTCACACGTATTAGTGCAGATGCAAGAAATACAAGATTCTGTCGTCCAAACCAGCCAAATTATTCAAAACTTAGGCGAACAATCGAAAGAGATTGGCGAGATTACAGAAATGATACGTGATATTGCTGATCAAACCAATCTATTATCACTAAATGCCGCCATTGAAGCCGCAAGGGCTGGAGAACACGGAAAAGGTTTTGCAGTAGTCGCTGATGAAGTTCGTAAACTTGCAGAATTAACGAAAAAGTCATCAGAAACAATTGGGAAAATGATACAAGAAGTGCAAGAGCATACGAATCAAGCAGTTATCTCAATGAGTAGTGGGAACGCCAAAGTACAAGAAGGAATCGTTACGACCGAGAAAAGCAATCAAACATTTATTAGTATCAACCATTCTATTCTTTCATTAGCAGGTAAAATACAAGATGTAACAACTGCACTAAGTCGAATGATACTTCTAAGCAAAGAAGTCACGAAATCTATGGAACAGCTAAATATTATTGTAGAAAAAGGTGTAGCTTCCACCCAAGAGAGTTCAGCAGCGACGGAACAGCAGTTAGCGACAATGGAAGAAATCTCCGCGGCAGCTAACTCCTTGTCAAAACTCTCGGAAAACCTTCAAATTGTAATTTCCATATTTAAAGTATCGCATTAGGTAGATAAAGAAAACTCGGTATTGCCAAAAAAATTATAATTTCTGATAGTACAACAAAAATAGCCCAAGTTGGGCTATTTTTGTTGTACTACATAGTTCTATTTATAAACTTTAATTTATAAATAGTACCAAATACTTCTATAATCCTGTGGATCTTCCCCTTTATCTTGTATCTTGTCTAGGAATTCATCGATTGGCAAATCAATATGAAGATATGGAGACACATCCGTTGTACTCATATCCCAAGGATAGAACTCGTAAACTCTCTCTCCTTCAGGCAATACCATGATGACTTCATGGTCCTGTCCAGCCCTTAGATAATTCTTGCCAAGTCTAGGAATATTGAACACTGCTTCATCCGTACGCTCTAAACCAGGATTCAACCTTGCTTCTTCCGTCTGCTCTTGGATTAATCTGGCAATTGGAATCCGATAATCTCGCATTTCTTCTTTGCCTTTGGTATTAAACGTATAATACGGGTCGACACCAATTAACCGCAGTGCCTTGCGTAAGGCTACCATTTCAAAACGGCGAGCATTCTCCATCGTATATACCCCTTGGTTATAGACAGAAATCCCTCGATGTCGTAGCTTTTGTACAGCATCCATCGCCTCAGGCGTAACCTCATAAGGATGCTCGAAGTGCGTCATCACACAAATTTCTCTTTTCCCCGGAATCTGATACGACGCTAGTAAATCTGCATACTCTTCGGAAAATCGCATCGGTAATACGACAGGTGTTCTAGTACCTATGCGTATTCTAGTAATCTGCGGCAACTCACGAATACGATCTAATATATGCTTCATTACGGCATCAGACATAATTGCAGGATCGCCGCCGGTGACTAAGATTTCTGTAATTTCAGGGTGGGCCTTATACCATTCCATGGCTTTTTCTAGCTTTCTCTGCGGAGCCTGCGAATCCTTAGCCAATACATCGTTTATCTCCCAATTTCGTTGGCAGTACACGCAAATTTGTGCACAAGTATTATAGGGTTTGAAGATAGAAATCATCGGATATCTTCTAGTGATTAAATCCTCTGGTGAAGTATCATTTTCTCCCATGAAATCAAGCTCTTCGCCTCTACCTTCCTTCGCATTCGCCATGAACATAGAATATTCTAATGGTGGAATCACTTGTGCTCGAATGGCGTTGTCATGAACACGATCTGTTTTTCTGTCCATAAGCATCGCATAATATGGAGTAATACCAAAAGGAATTCCGTGCTTACGAGATATGGCAATCGAATACTTCTCGTCGTCCGTTAGATTAATGAGATCACTTGCCATTTTCGCATCACGAATTACATTGCGGCATTGCCACTCCCAACTGTTCCAATCTTCCTCAGTCGCCTTAAAATATTCTAGAATTCTTTGCTTATTCTCTTTTCTTCTCTGAACTACTTCTCTCTCTAGCCCTGATTTATACTTCTTTACCCAGTTATGTGCCTTTGCTGCAATTCCATCTAAAACATATGAGCGCTGTCTGGAAATTGTCCGACTATCATTGCTTATATTATCTTCCGCCGCATCTGATTCTGGATCAATTGTATATAATCCAGTTGTTCCCTTCATGCCCTTAAAGAGATGTCGCATCTCTCGAATAAAGCCTTTCGTGAACTTCTCCTGCCGCCCTTTGGACAATTTCCATATAGCCTCAATCGCACTAAAACCTGTAAGTTCCTCACTCCGTTTGGATAACATATTCCGTAAAGTGTTAATACACTTTCGCGCTACGGACCTTTCCATCGGATGGTTATAATCAGTCGTATTCAAGGTAATGGATTCATATTTCAGTACATACATAAGTGCTTCTTCTCTGGCTTCCTCTAGCGTCCTCGCTTGCCTCAGTTGATCAAACAATCCTGGATTTTCATCAAATAACAGTCTTAATTGTTTGTGCTTTGGCATATAGCTCCCTCCTCTATTTAGTTATCTGTATTACTTTCCAACATCTATTGTATCATAGAAAAACTGAAAATTTGCTTTTATAATGTAAAAAGACAATCGATGTACGAAACAATCGATTGTCCAATGGAGAACACAACACAAGTCTTCATTTATGATAATTTAGTAATTACCTAAAACCTTATAACGAATATACTGCATATATCGCTTATGGATTTTGCCACCTACGAGTTGCCCAGCAACCGCCATAGCTATCAACACTGGAATAATCCACGGACTTATGCCAGTAGTGATTCGTATATAGTAAATCATTGGTACAGCAATATGAATCGCTGCAAACCATCGCACACTGAACTTTCTGGCACCAGCACGCCAAATGCCCAATGGGATATTCATTATAAAGGATATAAGAATAATCAACACTATATAACTTACTGCTCCAAGCTCCATGGTATTGGTCCTCTCTGGTTCATAATCAAGCTTTCTTCATTTTAAATATTCACATCATCTTATATCTTCCATCATCAGAATATTACGGGTGAAATCTCGGCCTTTTCCGCCTTCCTTGCTTATTACTACTTCTCCCGAAAAACAATCCAAGCCCAGTGAAACCACTTACAACCATTAGAATGCTTCCCAACTGTTGGGCATCTCCATTGTATAGAATCGCTCCTATTACACCAACACCCGCTGTTATAATCGTCCGTATTACCCGACTCGCAATCTCCGATTGATGCTCTAGCATATTCTGTTCGAAGGTCTTAGAAGGATGGAAACGTAATTCCCCTGTCTCTAATCCATCAATCATACGATTTAATTTCTCTGGGATTGCAATTACGTCTAGAGCAATTGTCTTCGCTTGATCGAATAGAAATGCGCGATTACTATTGGAACCAGAATCATTGCCTGGGGAGCCTTCCATACCAGGCAGGAGTTCCGAGATATATGGAGTACTGACTTTGATCGCGTCAAAATTCTCATCTAATCCTCGACAAATCCCTGCTAGAGTAATCAATGCTTTTCCTAAGAAGGTAGTTCTAGCTGGAATCTGGAACGGTTGCGAGTACATTAGCTCTCGAACTTCAATGGCTAATTCATTTAAATCGATATTTTTGACATTGTTCTCCATATCTCCGAAGACATTATTGAGCAGTATCTTGATACTCTTAATCAATACGTTTTTATCAGCATTAGGACGAAGAAAACCTACATGATCTAATGCCTCAACAACAGCTCCAGCATCCCTTTTGAATACGGCAGTTACAAGTTTGACCATACTCTCCTTCATGTTCTTCTGTACATACCCCATCATCCCGAAATCGATGAAAACCAGTGTGCCTTCCTTCGTAACCAGAAGATTCCCCGGATGTGGGTCGGCATGGAAGAATCCATGAACTAACACTTGCTTTAAGTAAGATGAGAAAATCGTTTCTGCTAAATCAGACGCAATATTAAATTCCTTTACTGCGTAAAGGTCTGTAATTTTGACACCATCAATATATTCTAAGACAAGGAGCTTCTCCGTCGTATAGTCCCAGTATATCTTAGGAACATAAATTCTTGGTTCATCTGCAAAATTCGCTTGGAATTGTTCAGCGCTCTTACCTTCTTTCACATAATCCAATTCATCGTTGATTGTCTCATGGAATTCTTGATTCACATCGTCTAAGTCTACTGATTGCGCAAACTTGGTAAACCTTTTCAAAACAGCGATAATGATTCGTAAGGTTTGTAAATCGATGGCGATAATCTCTTCGATTCCTGGGCGCAAAACTTTTACAGCTACCTCTTGCCCATTTTTAAGCCTAGCCTTATGCACCTGCCCTAATGAGGCAGCTGCAATCGCTTGCTCGGAAAACTCAGAGAAGACATTGTCAATCGAAGTCCCTAACTCCGTTTCCATGCGTATTCTTATAAGCTTTGCGTCTACTGGTTGGACTGCATCCTGAAGCTTCGATAACTCGTCAGTATATTCTTTAGGAAGTATGTCGACCCTTGAACTGAAAAACTGCCCTAATTTAATTAACAATCCCTGGAGTTCAATCGCTGTGTTTGTGAACTTTACCGCCTGCTCTTGATAGAGTTCTTTGTATCTGCGATTCGATGCCTCCGTAGATATGAATTTTTTGATTTTGCCTAGCCACCAAAACTGTAAACCAGAATATAGAAAAAGAAAGAAAACTTTGCGAAATCGATCATTGAATAGTAGCTTAATATAATGTTTCACTCGAATCTTTCCTTTTTTTTAAAATTTAACCAATGACTGGTGTCAGTATTACTAATATTGCCACTAACCACGTTAACAACACATACTTTACAGATAAGCCTTCTTTCGTAACATTTCGATATACATAGTGAAGTAGTACTGCTGCTATCGTTGCAATTGTTAGATGAATCCATGAAATACTCGTTGAAGTAAAGATCAGGATGAATCCTAACACAACTACTAAATCTAAGACACCAATCGCTAGGTATGCTAGAAGATTTTGTCCTGGTAATGGCTTCTTTCTCCACTGAACTAGGGAGTATACTGTCGCCAATCACAAAGTAAGTAAAAATGTGGCATGAGCCAGAATTAAATGAACCGTATACATTATCTATTTCTCCTCATTATTTGTATGTTATTTATTAGTATCTGTGGCATCTTCACTATCATCTTCTTCCGTTAGGTCTTGCTCCGCCTTCTTGTTAGACTTCTTCTTAGTGCCGAATAACTCTTCTAAAAAACTTGCTTTCTGCATCATCATATCTGCGAATCTCGCCATAATATCCGACTTGATAATAATTAATGTTCCTTTTCTCGCATTTCCAAAAACAATCATCTTTTCCCCTGGTTGAATGTCTAACTCTTCTCTAGCCTCCGCTGGAATTACGATTTGTCCGCGTTCCCCCATAGCTGTTGAACCGTAGCATTTACCGTGTGAATGTATGTGTCCATGCCCATGTCCTCGACCGTGTCCCTTCATCATCATAAAAAATTCCTCCTATACCTGGGTGATTTGCTCTACACCTTACATCTTCAATCATTAAGCTTTCTACTACTTATCACATTACTTATTATCACTCTACTTATACTCAGTATGATAAATCATACTTTTCATACCGTCAAGCGAATATTCAACATGTCATAAATTGTACATAAATCAATGAGACCCGTGACCCTGGCTATGTTGCTAACGCAACCGCTATATTACTGAATTTTAATAAATATGTTATATCGAAAAGGTATTGCTAACTACTTATTCAGTAATTAACAACACCTCTTCCCACAATATTTACTTCGGTAGTTCTACAGAAACCTCAAGGTCTGATTCACTAAGTTTCTGCATTACAATCTTCCATTTTCTTCGGAAACCTTTAATACTTTCTGTTAGACTATACAGGACTGGAATCACAACAAGCGTTAAGACCGTCGAGCTAAACAATCCACCTATGACCGCAATTGCCATTGGTGCTTGCATTTCCGCTCCCTCACCAGCACCAATCGCTAGAGGTAATAACCCTAACATCGTTGTAAGTGCCGTCATAATGATTGGACGTAATCTTGTTAGTCCAGCTTCAACTAATGCGTCCTTGACATTGTAGCCTTTGTTTCTAAGTTGATTCGCATAGTCTATATACACAATCGCATTATTCACTACAATTCCAATGAGGATAATAATCCCTATGAAGGCAGTAATCCCAAAGGAAGACCCTGTCGCTAGTAACCCTACAATGACACCAGTAATCGCTAACGGTAACGACACCATAATAATCAATGGCTGAACTAAGGACTCGAATTGACTTGCCATCACCATATATACGAATACAATCGCAAGTACCATCGCCAACAGTAAGGCGCCAAACGCGTCGCCCATCATTTCAGAACCACCAGCTAATTTTACCGTAGTAATGCCTGTGTCGATTTGTAAATCACTAACCATGCTCTCGATTTCTTTCTGCACCTTTGACGTGATATCTCCTAATGACTCTCCTTCAAAAGTAGCCGTAATGATCAGCGGTTGTTGCTGATTCTCGCGAACGATGGTAATCGGGCCAGTGCCTCTCACTACTTCCCCTAAGTCCTTAAGAGCAACTTCTTGACCTGTAGGAGTAGCAATCATTAAACTCTCAATTGCTTCTTTCGAGTTTGAAATATCTTTGAATTGAACTTTTACATTGGTTCCAAGTATTGTACCTGCTAGCTTTCCTTGTAAAGAATTATTCACAAAGGAAGCTACTTGATACGTCGTTAAGCCATATTTAAATGCCGCTTCTTTGTCTACGATAAATTGATACTCTGGTTTCCCTGTTTCTAGACTGTTTGTAATACTATTGATTCCAGTAATGGATTCCAAGCGTTGTTCTAGTTCTTGTCCGTACTCTCCAATTAAAGTAGCATCTTGACCAAGAAGTAGGACCTCTACTGTATTCTGGGCGCCGCTCATGCTTTGCATAGAATTACTTAGGTTAAATGTAAGCTCGGCTCCATTTTTGAGGGACTCAACCTTTATTTCAAGATCTTTCATTACTCTTTCTGTTGCAGTACTACGTTCTTCAGCATCGACAAGCTTTACTGTAATACTTGCTGTATTCTCTGCACTTCCTGCCATCGAAGACATGAACGGATCATCATTTCCGATAGTAGCTGTTACAACATCAATATCTTTCATTGCTAGTGCTTCAATTTCAATCTTCTCCACAACGTGTAAAGTACGATCAAACAGAGTTCCTTCAGGAAGCTTTACATCAATCGAGAACATACCCTCATCCTGCGCAGGGAGAAATTCAGTTCCTACCTTAGGCACTAAAGATAAAGAGCCTACTAACAGTACCATGACGATAAACAAAGTAACAAGTCGGTTATTTAACACCCAATGAATCGTGTTTCTATAGAATTTATTGTGTTTGGTCTCCCGTACCTTGTTGCTATTGAGTAATAACCCAGCAAGAGTTGGCACGACTGTCAGCGCAACAGCCCACGAAGATAATAGAGCAAAGGTCACTGTCAAAGCTAGCTCTTTAAATAAATCTCCTACTAGCCCTCCAACAAACACGATTGGCAAAAACACGGAAAGTGTTGTCAGCATTGATGCCGTTACCGCACTTCCTACTTCCATCGTACCCTCGATAGCTGCCTCTTTACGCATCTTTCCTTTCGCTAAATGGCGATAGATATTTTCTATAACCACAATCGCGTTATCTACTAACATCCCAACACCAAGAGCTAGCCCACCAAGGGACATAATATTTAACGTCATATTTGAAAAATACATTAACACAAATGTTGAAACGACAGAAAACGGAATCGCAATCCCTACAATTAGAGTAGATTTTAAGGAACGTAAGAACACTAGAATCACACCAACTGCGAATATACCGCCAAACAATAATGCTGTCATTACATTAGAAACTGCTTGTTCGACAATTTCTCCTTGGTCATTAGAAACAACAAAGTTTAAATCCTTATAATTTGTTTGAAGCTTATCTAAGCGCTCTTTTGTATTGTTCGAGACACTTACTGTATTAGCTGTACCTTCTTTTTGAATACTAATTAATAAGCTTTCTTTCCCGTTATTACGAGCTATCGAGCTGACCTCAGTCTTCGCTATTACTACTTCTGCTACCTCATATAACGAGACAACCTTCATTCCTTCTTGTGAAGGAACCACACTGACTGGTAACTGTTTCAATGTATCAATAGAATCAAGTTTACCTATGACTCGGAGATTTAACTTCTCATTTTCCTCTTGTATTACACCACCCGGAAAGGTTAAATTGTTCCCTTGAATAAGCTGGATAATATTTGCTTGCGTAAGATTATGCGCCTTTAGTTTATCTGCATCAAGATTGACAAGAATCTCTTCGCCAAAACCACCTGTAACACTCACGCTAGCTACGCCTGCAATGCTTTGAAGCTGGGGTACTATCACATCATCCACTAACGCTTGGACGTGTTCAATTTCCTTGCCATTGGATACAGCAATCTGCATAATTGGCATCATCGTAGGATCGAACTTTACAATCATTGGCTTACTTACTCCATCAGCCAGTTGAAGTAATCCGAGACGAGAGCTAAGATCCTCGCGCACTTCTGACATATCCATTCCCCAATCGAATTGAGCGATTACGACAGAAGAGTTTGAACTACTTCTTGACTGCAGCGATTTGAGCCCTTGCGTCGTGCTGACGATTTCCTCTATAGGTTTCGTAACCATATCCGTAACTTCTTCAGGGCCTGCACCAGAGAATGTCGTCATGACCGCTACCACTGGTGGGTTAATATTGGGCATTAGATCTAATTGTAATCCTGTTAACGAAACGAATCCTAAAATTAGCACTAGGCACATAATCATTATAGTAGTAACAGGATTCTTGACTGCAAAATTAGGTATTCTCATGATGTTTTTATTCCTCCTGATGTTTTTTAATAATTGTTGCAAGTTTCTCTGATACCCGTACTAAGCTTTCTAATTCACCGTCTTCTAATTCCGATAAGAAAGTCGTAATCATTTCTAATCGTTTCTCCTCACACTGCATTACAACTTGTTTCCCTTTTTCCGAAAGGTGTAAGAAAATTACTCTTCTATCACTTTCATCACGGTCTCTACATATGAATCCTTGATTATACAAACGTTCGACCATGACAGTAATTGCACTTGGTTTTACCCCAAATATGTTTGCCAATTGCGTACTGGTAGTGCGCTGTTTCTTATGAATCATTCTTAGCAGATAGAATTGCTCCCCGGTAAGTCCAGGTTCTAACTGATCTGTAATTTTTGATAATATCCTCATGGATTCAAGCATCGCCGTCTCAAGTCGATCACAGGAATCGATAATTTTGTGTTGGTCCATACTCTACCTCCTTCACACAATTTTCACTATATAATATTTAAACTGTTTAACTATCTAGTTAACATAATATAAATATACGGTGCGCAAATCAATGTTAAATAATTTCCATATCTTTTGCATAACAAAACCCACCTGGTAAGAAAAAGGTGGGTTCGATAATGTTTATTCAATTCTTATTTAGCTTTGAACTTTCGAATCAGTTCTTGTAGCCACTCAGCCATTTTCGAAAGGGCATTAGCAGGTTCGAATACTTCTTGCATTGTAGCTTTTATATTTATTACTTTACTAGATTTTCTCCACCCTCAGCCCTTGATGTGAAAAAATGGTCTTGTGCAGCTTCTTCAATTTCTTCAAATGCCCAGTGTGTTGCTGGAACATCCTTGAATCTTGGTGTTGCAACTCCAAATAACGGACCTCGGTCAAACATACGGTTAATTATTTTAACAGCCTGTGCACGAGTTAAGGCGCTTTGCGGACGGAAGGTTCCGTCTGTAAAACCAGTAATTATTCCTGCATCTTTATTAGCTGCAATTTCTTTTATAGCCCAATGACCGATTATATCACTAAATGCGTTATTGTTTATTGTTTGTTCTTTTATAGAAAGTTGTTTATAGCGCGCCACAACTACTGCCATTTGAGCTCTTGTAATTTGTTCAGAAGGGTTGAAGTTACCATTATCGTCCCCTGTCATTAACCCTTTTTCTTGCATACATGCAATGGCACCTGATGTCGGATGAGCCACTGATACATCTCTAAATGGTGCTTTTGTAGCTTTTTGTGTTTCATCATAGCCTAAGATTCGAGCTAGCATTAACGCCATTTGAGTCCTTGTAATCTGTTCATTTGGCTTAAACGAACCATCCGTGAAACCTTTAATATATGCTTGATGGAAGTTTTGTGCAAAGCCTTCCAAATGGAGAATCGTAAACGTACTGAATTTGTTTACCCCAAACTCTATACCTAACTGACCCTCTTTGTATTCAACATTTTTCCCTTTTTCTAGACGTTTTTCACCATCACTATGCTCTATGAAAATAAAGAGTTCATTTAAGAATTTGGATCGTTCTGCATCATTAGTTGGTACCTCGAGATCACGTAATGGTAATACTAGAGTAGTTGGTCTGCCTTGCATGTTCGTCTCAATCGTCATCGGTCTTGAAATAACTGCAATGTTATCATTATTTGCAACTTCTTTTACGATTTGCTCCACTCTTGCACGACTTTCCACTTCTTTGCGTTGTGATTCTTCTTTAATCGGAATGACACGGAAGAATAGGTCATTTAAGAAATTATCCATCGACCCATGTGGAATGATAATTCTCACATTTTCAGTAAAAATTTCAAGATTGATATTTTTATCGCCGATTTCTTTCGTTGCTTCTTTTGGTACGTTAATATTAACTTGACCCACTTCATCTTTGGTATCTTGTATCATAATTCGTGCTGTTGATTGATTTGCTTCGATAATGCTTTGAACCGTATCCTTCATTTTTTCTTGATTTAATGTAACTTCGTCCTTTACCTTACCTTCTGGATCTATCGTGCGAGTAATTGGCGTTTCCGAAACAGTTGAACCGGAACCTACATTACCTGTTTGAACAGGTACAGTAATCACTTGTGGAGCAGGTATCGTAGTTACTTGAGAACCAGTTTGACTAGGCGTAACACTGCCACCACTTCCACTACTAGATGGAATTGCAGTCCACTTCGCATAGAGCGTTACGTTTGCTGTTCCTATTGGGAATGTTGCTCCGGCAACATAATTCGTTCCGCTTCCATCTGCTGCTGTGTTCCACCCAGCAAACGTGTAACCGGTTTTCGCTAAACTTCCATTGTTGCTTTGTACTGTTACCGGCGCTCCTTGCTCGTACAATTCACTATCGATTGGGACACTTCCTCCTGTGTTCCCATTGCCATTGTAGGTTACGGTATAGGCTGGAAGAGTAGGACTCACAACCACTGCCACTACATTTGATGCTGTCTCTGTCGTCGTTCCATTAACTCCACTTTTCGTATTTGTCACTACTACATAGTAATACATTGTTCCCACTGTCGATGTTGGCGCACTGTAACTCGCACTTGTCGCTCCCGTAATTATTGTTCCTCCAATAGTACTGTTTGTGCTATTGCTATTCCACTGGTAACTTAACGTACCTCCATCACTTACACTTGCCACGACACTTAATACTGGGCTCGTTGCTCCTTCGTTTACTGTTGTTCCTATTGGTTGTGTGACTATTGTCGGCGTTTCGGCATTCACTAATGCATTCACCGTTACTTCTACAGTACCAGTGTTGCTTCCATCTTGTGTTGTGACAGTAATCGTTGCTGTTCCTACTCCAACCGGCGTTACTTCGCCACTGCTACTCACCGTTGCTATTGCCGTATTTGAACTGCTCCATACCACACCCTTATTTGTTGCATCAATTGGTGATACTGTAGCTGTCAGGGAAACTGGGGCTCCCCCTTCAATCAAAGTTAACGTGCTTGGATCGACCGTGACTCCTGTAACGGATACCGTAGGTACCGTTACCTTTCGTATTCGGTTGTTATTAGAATCCGTTATATACAAATTCCCATTACTGTCAACTATCACTCCATATATGCTTCTGAATTGTGCCAACGTCGCCGTTCCTTCATCTCCTGAATAGCCATAAATACCCGTTCCCGCCACAGTACTAATCACACCGTCTGCTGCTGATACTTTACGTATTCGATTGTTTTCTGTATCTGCGATATAAAGATTTCCATGGCTGTCTACCGCTACTCCATGTGGGGATTTTAAATTTGCCGAAGTTGCCGCTTCTCCGTCCCCAGAATAATCCGGGGTGCCAGTTCCCGCCACCGTAGTAATCACACCGTCTGTTGCTGATACTTTCCGTATTCGATGGTTACTTCTATCTGCGATGTAAAGATTCCCATGGCTGTCTACCGCTACTCCTCTTGGGAAATTCAAACCCGCTTGATTTGCCAATCCTCCATCTCCCGAATAGCTATAACTACCCGTTCCGGCCACAGTAGTAATCACACCGTCTGTTGCTGATACTTTCCGTATTCGATTGTTAGATGAATCTGCGATGTAAAGATTACTAAGGTTATCTACCGCCAGTCCTCTTGGAGCTCGCAATTCAGCTGAAGTCGCCAATCCTCCATCTCCCGAATAGCCGCCATAATAGTCATCCAAATCGTCTCCAGTATTTGTTCCCGCGACTGTACTAATTTTACCGTCTGTTGCTACTTTCCGTATTACATGGTTCATAGTATCCGCTATATACAGATTTCCACTGCTGTCCAACGCTACTCCATTTGGGGAGCTTAAATTAGCCAATGTTGCCGCTTCTCCGTCCCCAGAATAACCCGAGGTGCCCGTTCCGACCACTGTACTAATCACACCGTCTGTTGCTGATACTTTCCGTATTCGATGGTTATAAGTATCCGCTATATACAGATTTCCTTGGCTGTCTACTGCTACTCCATGTGGGGAATTTAAATTTGCATTTATTGCCGGAGCATCGTCCCCAAAATAACCCTGGGTATCCGTCCCAGCCACAGTAGTAATGATATCGCTGCTTGTTGCATATGTTTGAACTCTCCAATCAGGAGAAAATTGCGAAATTACATTCGTAACCATCAAAAAGATTAGCAGGAGGGAAATGACCCTCTTTAACAGTTTTTTCATATTGATTTCCACCTTTCAGTTTTATATTGTTAATTTTTTACATCTATGTTGTAAAACCTCCTTCATTCCTATTTAGCCTAATTACTATATAAGACGCATCTTACAAAAATCTTAAATAAGGTGGTTATGCGATACTTTTGCAAAAAGAGTCAAAAAAGCTGTCCCACTAACTAAACTGGGACAGCTCTTTCATCTTTTCAAAAGGTAACACAATCGTAATCTTAGTGCCAACTGATGGTTTACTACTAATGTGAAGCGACGTACCGAAAAAGTACTTCAGTCGCTGGTTAATATTTTTCAAACCTACACTTCTACTCTCTGTTTCTTGAGTCAGCAAGCGTTCAACCTTTTCTTGTTCCATCCCGATGCCATCATCCTCTATGATGATACTACATTCTCCGTTGCTTGTCTCAATAAGTAATTTTATCGTGCCACCAATTTTCTTTTTACTAATGCCATGGCGGATTGCATTTTCAACTAATGGTTGAATAATCAATGGTGGAATGTTCAAATGTATGTCTGACGGAATATCAACTTCGAACTTTATTTTATTCTTAAATCGCGCTTTTTCAATTTCAACATAAGCATTTATAAGATTTAGTTCCTTTTGAAAAGGAATGAACTTGTTCGTATTACTAAAATCAAAGCTTCCTCGTAAATAGTCAGCCAAATAGGCAACAACTTCTCTTGATTTTTCAATATTCGTATAGCTCAAGGATGAGATTGTATTTAATACGTTAAACAAAAAATGCGGTTTAATTTGTGATTGTAAAAACGCAATTTCTAAAGTAGTGGCTTTCCTTGAAGATTGCTTCATCATGAGTAAATTGTCAACCCGAGCTTGTAGTTCTGCTAAGTCAAATGGCTTCGGCAAAAAATCATTTGCGCCTGCCTGGAATGAAGCAAGCTTTTCCTCTGTATGGTGACTAGCTGTTACCATAAGAATCGGCATTTCAATGACACTGTACATCTTACGAATATGCGTACATACTTCGTATCCTGACATACCTGGCATCATTAAATCTAAAATAACGAGGTCTATTTTTGCTTGCTTTATTTGTTCAAGGGCTTCTTCTCCATTTTTCACAGCAATCACATGGTATTGTTCAGACTCTAGCAGTTCAATTAAAATCTTTAAATTCGAAAAATTATCATCTACAATTAGAATTGAAAACTTTCCTTCATGCTTTGAAATATAAGGAGTTTCAATCATATATTCAACTAAAAACCTATTCTCTTTTTCAAGGTCATTGGCTACAGCTACTAATTTTGAAGTATCTTGTAATTGAGCAATTGGAAGTGAAAAGATAAAGGTAGTTCCTACCCCTACTACTGAGCGAACTGCAATTTGACCACCTTGTATTTCTAAAAGCTGTTTTACTATACTAAGACCTAAACCAGCACCTTCTGTTGCTTCAACTTGAAAAAATGGATTAAAAATATCATTCAATTGCTCTTGATCCATCCCAACTCCCGTATCCGCAATCGAGACTTCGATTCCTTCGCCTTTAATATTCGCGCTTATCCGCACCTCTCCCATACTGGTATATTTAATTGCATTATCAAGTAGATTACTAACGATTTGTCGAAATCGTATTTCATCCGCCAACACATATGGGATTGATTTTGGTATATCATTTATTAATTGAATTTCTTTTTCCTTTGCAATGAACGAAAACACTTTTAACAAAATATCAACTGTTCCATGGATATCAACTGGTACGTATACAATCCTTAATTCGCCTTGTTTTAATTTCTCTAAATCAAGAACATCATTAACTAGAGTTGATAACCTTTTTGCAATCCCTACAATCAACGATAGGTTTTCTTTTTGCCCATCCGTTAAATTTTCTTGCGGATTATTAAGCATAGATTGAGATATATTTTGGATTCCATGTAATGGTGTTTTAAATTCATGAGACGTTTTTGCCAAAAATTCATCCTTTAATTTATCAACTTTAATTAATTCTTCTGATAACGAAGCGACATTTTTAAAGGCATTTGAAAAACGTAGCGACAATAGTAAAGCTAGCATAAGAATAAATATAATCGTTTCAAACGGAAAATAAGGTGGTACCGTTTTACCGAACATATTTAACATATGAGTCATTGAATAAATACTCATCATCGTAACAGCAATGATTAAATACCATGTTCCTTCTTTCTTCTCTAAGGCGGCTAACATGAATATATATGTGAAATATATGGAAGTGCATACTACATATATATAGTTGAAATAATGTACGTAATAGGGGACATAGGTCGGAAAGATCACTTGATATAATAAAAAGAGTGCCCCGATTAAAACCCCAAAACAAACTATCCGTATTGAAGTAAGCGTTTTATAGGTGTAGTAAAGATAAAGATATAAGACAATATTCCCCACTAAGGCACTAGCAAACTGTGTCCTTAAAACAAGACCATATGGCATATCCGGGAACAACAAATATAAAATTTTCTCACCATGTAACGATGAAAAAAGACTTATAGATAAACTATATAAAGCAAAGATAAGTAAAGATTTGTCTTCCCTTCTTTGGAAATATAAACCTATTAAATATAACCCCATAACAAATAATGCTGTTACCATTACAAAATCGTGCATGAGAAACATATCTCGCAAGTGTGAAATTTGTCTCTCTGTCCCAAAATAGATTGGACTAGCAATTCCTCCGCCCGCCATATAATGATAATTTGCCACTTGCACAATTAACTCGTTCATCCCATCTTTTAGCGGAAAATAGCTCACATAAGGTGTGTTTTCTGGATCGTAGTTTCTCTTATCTCCTGGAACACCACTACCACCAACAACTTCACCGTTGAAATACATTCGATTGGACATTCGAATAATATTTGTTTTTAATCCAAATACTTCTCCCTCACGATCCGTATGAATCTGCAATCGGTAAGTAGCCTGACCAAAATCAGATAAAACATCATCAGTATCGTTTGGCCATATACTCGGTACGTCAACATAGTACACATCCATATTATCACGACTAAAATCAATAGGATGCAGTAGACGATTCGGATAAAATTCCCATTCCCCTTTTAAATGGATAGGGAGTTCCCCTTCAAAATCCCACCCAATAAAATCTATAATCCCTTCAGTAGCACTTGGTACAAACTTCTCATCTTTATCTGTTACATATGAAAGAGTTTGATACATACCAACATAAAGAAGAACACAGAAGAATAATACAATAAGTTTTTTTCTCATTTCTCTTTTCTCCTATTATGTTTATGATTCATTGATTATTTGTTGTAACATCCGCTTCGTTTGTAAGGATGGTTCAATCCCTAATTCTTCTTGTAATACTTGCACAAAGTTATGATAAACTATTAAGGCTGCTGTACGATTTTTCATTTCTAAATGGATTTTAATTAAACGTTGACAGATCTCATCTGAATAACGAGAAAGTTCCATCTCTTTTTCTGTATACTCAAGAAATTTTTCAATTTCACCTAAGCCGTTATAAAATTTGGCAAGTTGATTATTTACTGTATATATATTTTTACAAATGTATTGACGCTTCTCTTCAGCCCAACTATAGCCCGACTTCGCCATATACTCATCTTTGTAAATATCCAATATTTTTTCAAATAGATGTTTATTTTCTTGACTTATATTTTCGATAGTATTATTAAGATTCTTCCATTCTATTAAATCACATTTAAAATTTAATAGATTGATATAGTAACAACTATCTTTTTTCATGATTACATTCTCAAACCCATGTTCTTTAAACGTACTTCTTAAATAAGATATGTTCGTATAAAGACTCGTTCTCGCTTTATCTACAGGTACTTCAGGCCACAATGTATCTATGATACGGTCTCGTTCGACTAAGTTTCCTTCAAAGTGAATAAGGTAGGCACACAACTCTCTTACTTTATTCGTTTTCCAAGTAAGGGTTTCATTTTCATCATGGCTATAAACATCAAAGTGGCCAAAACATCGAATTGAAATAGATGAGTCTTTTGGTTTATGTTTATTAGTTGCATGTAATATACGACGTACCGACTGATGAAGACGCGCTTTTGTAACAGGTTTTAGTATGTAGTCCAGTGATTCAATTTCAAACGCCTCCACTGCAAAATCCATATGCGCAGTAACAAATATAATCTTCGTTTGTTCATTCATTTCCTGAACTCTTCGCGCAAATTCCATACCAGATATTTCTGGCATTTCAATATCTAAGAATACTGCATCTATTATTTCAACCTTCAGACGTTCAAGTGCTTCAACAGGATCAGTATATCTGCCACTAACCTCAATTTCCTCAAACTCCGATAATAATATCTCTAATATATCAAGACCTGTTTCCTCATCGTCGATTAATAAGACTTTACGCATATAAGACTACCACCTTCCCAACTAACATTTTACTTCTTTTTCTGGGCTTTTGATATTTATTGAAAACATTTTCTATTTTACTTTAAAATGCTTCGATTCGTTCCCACGAGCAAAAAAGGAAAGACACTAGTCCTTCCTCCGACTTTCCAACATAGTATTTACATGTTCACATTATGGTCTTTAATCACGTAATATCTTTACTAGAAAACTTCTTAATAGCTAGTGCTACAAATCCGAACATGTACAAGGCGATATA
Source organism: Desulfuribacillus stibiiarsenatis (assembly GCF_001742305.1). NCBI lineage: Bacteria > Bacillati > Bacillota > Desulfuribacillia > Desulfuribacillales > Desulfuribacillaceae > Desulfuribacillus > Desulfuribacillus stibiiarsenatis. The sequence goes on from NZ_MJAT01000038.1 coordinate 143,051, forward strand.
TACAAACATCCATACACTTGCGGGCTCACCACTTCCAGACATACTAGCACCCGCCATGGCAGAACCTGCAAGCTGAGAATTCGGAACCATAACGCGTTCCATTGTACTATAAATCGTTTGGAAAGGTGAAATCAAGCTAATAAAGATTCCCGTTCCAATGATTGAGTTGTTGTTCAGGTACTGTCCAATCATTTCAACCATACCACCAACATTGCCTAGAATATAAATGAAAATCATTAAAATCCCATTGGATACGGTTTTAAAGAATACCGATCCAAACAATGTTACACAAACAAGTGCGGCTGGAAGCAGAAGATATAGCAACCATCCTTTCATGATTTGAAAGAAATTCAAACTAGTGATTGTACTTAGGTCAAACAATGCTCCAATAACTAAAATGGAGAAAAACAATACTGTTGCATACGCACAAGCTAGAATTACCAATCCGCCAAGCTTACCAAGAATGTACTGATAGCGGTGAATTGGGCGAGTGAGAATCCCTTGAATGAGTCCAGAATCTAATTCTGAAGCCACTGCACCGGCTCCCAGCATAATCGTTAATAGTGCTATTAACATGGAGGAAAATTGAAAGCCCATTCTCGTAACCATTTGAATCGCAAACGGTCTAAACTGGTCTCCCATACCATGAGTCATTGAAGAATTGGGAAGATAATTGAGCATAATTGTCCAAAAAGCCAAGTACAAAACTGTAACAATACCCATTACCAAAAACGTTTTTTTACGCACTGCTTCCTGAAGTGTCATGATTATGATTGCTTTAATGGTAAACCCTCCTCGCCAACAATCTGCAGAAACACAGTTTCAAGGGTTTCTCGATGTGGTGTTAACTCATAAAGTGTTACCCCATCTGATGTAAGACTAGTAGCAAGAGAAGGAATCTGCTCGTAATCGTTTAATAATATTGTATAGCTGCCATCCGCAAGCTTTTGTAGTGAATCAAATTGTTTTTTTAGCTTTGCAACCAATTCTTCCGTAAGCCCTTTCGCCCGGATTGTTAACAAGATTTTATTCATTAGTAACTCGTCCATCCGTGCTGATTTCACTACGGTTCCTTTATGAATGATTGTTACACTGTCACAGACTGCTTCTACTTCGCTTAAAAGATGACTATTTAAAAAGACGGTCATCCCTTCATTTCTTAAGGAAACAATAATGTCTCTGACATCTCTGCGCCCGATTGGATCTAGTGCAGATGTTGGCTCATCAAAAAATATCAGTTCTGGATTCGAGAGCAGCGCACTGGCCAAGCCAATACGCTGCTGCATACCCTTACTATACGAACCTACTTTATATTTTTCTTGTCCTTCTAGACCTACTAGCTTCAATACCCTGTTGACTTGTTCTTTCGTATTATTAATCTTGATGATTTGGGCGTGGAAGTTGAGCAAATCTAGGCCCGTCATCCAATCCTGGTAACGGAAAAGTTCTGGAAGGTAACCCATCTTCTGTCGCGCAGAAACATCGCCAAGCGGTTTACCAAGTACCGTTCCACTCCCAGACGTCGGAAATACAAGACCTGTTAATATCTTAATGCAAGTACTTTTCCCCGCACCATTACGTCCGAGGAATCCGTACACCTGCCCAGCCTCTACGGAAAGGTTGATTTTGTCACAAGCCGTTTTGTCTCCGTATTTTTTCGTAAGATTATGTGTTTCGATAATCATTAACGGACACTCCTAGCGATTTTTGTTAACTCCGCATCCGTCTTATTGCCAATCATCCCATACATAATACCGTCTTTCGTCCAGATCAATACAGAAGCGTTCTCTAGGTTTGGCATCTCTTGTATCGCTTTTTCATGCGCTTCTTTCATTGCAACAAGTTCTTGCTCATCGTGTTTGCTCATGAACTTTTGTTTCATTTCATCGATAGATGCTTTGTGCGACTTATTACCCGTTAAAGAATCAATAGCTGTATTATGTGATTCTGGCGCTACCATATTTTTCGACATCGTTTCATTAAGTGCCTTAAAATCAGCCAAAGTATAGATGTAACCGTTATTTGCGCCCAAATCTACTTCTCTTCCGAACCCAACTAGGACAGGAAGATAAATGTCAGAACTGTCTTGCTCGATTTTAGCAAGTTGTTGGCGGATATTGGTAGGGATTATAGGCAAATTGGTCATTACATTATGCAGCTCATCCTTCAAAGCCTTAGGTGCATCTAAATAGGATTTCTGTGTTGCAAAAAATAGCAATTCTTCATATTTAGCGTACGCACTATCTGAAGATACCATAGTCAGTTCAACATTTCTCAGATTATCGGAAAGCTGTTTCGAACTATTCAACATTCTTAAGACTTCATTCGAAGCATCTACGTCAATAGTAAATGTTGTACTTACAGAGCCAACTGCAGTAATCTCAGGCTTTTCTGATTCTAAGTCTCGAGGTAAGCGAAGTTTGAATGCATCAAAATCATCAGCGTCTGTTAATTTTGATACCTCATGCTCTGATTTTGAAACAACGTTAATTAGAGGTTTATGCTCAAATTCCTTTCCGTCAAAGCTTTTTTTAAGATTAGAAATTGTTTGCATGCCCTCTTCTAAATCAGCTAGTGTAATTTTAATTGATTTTACATCGTTTACGCGAAAAATTGATAAAAAGTCTAGCGCAAGTGTTTGCACTGGTTGTACAAACATAACAAGTGCCATCACAAGTGCTATTGAAGTAGAGATAACGAATTTACGTTTCATTAACTATCAACCCTTTCATTGTTTTGTTCTAACCTATTATTGACCATAATTGTGTCCTAAATATGCCCTCATGTAATTATTTTTTCAAAGGTAAGCTAACGATAAATGAGGAACCACAACCAACCTCACTGGTGAAATCAATCTCCCCGCCATAAATCTCCACAATTTTTTTGACAATTGCTAAACCAAGGCCGCTTCCTTCCTTAGAATGAGATTTATCAGCCTGAAAAAACTTTTCAAAAATTCGTTGTTGGTCGATTTCTCTTATTCCAATACCATCATCCCTAATCTCAATCACTACTTTGTCTAGCGTCTTTTTCGCTTCTATGAAAATTGTTCCGGATTGATTTGAAAATTTGATTGCATTATCTATTAAATTCAACCATATCTGCTGGATCAGGGCTTCGTCACCAAAGTAAACTATTTTCTCAAGATTAATATCAAATTCTATATTCCTATTGGACCATTTTTCGTCTAATAAGACGATCGTCCTGCGAATCTGTTCATCTATAGAAAATGGCTTCGTGCTTTCTGGAATAAATTGATGATCCAGCTTTGAAAGTCTTAGCATATTCGAACTTAAATGGCTCAGCCTTTTTGTCTCTTCTATAATAATGTTTGTATACGCCTGATAATTCTCTTCCGATATATTCTTATCCTGGAGCATTTCAGCGAACCCTTGTATAGAAGCAATTGGTGTTTTCAGTTCATGGGATACATTGCTGATAAAATCTTTTCGAAGGTATTCCATATTTCCAAGTTCTTGCGTCATTAAATTGAAATTTCGTGCCAAAACCCCAATTTCATCGTTGCTTTTATAGTCTATTTTCATTGAAAAATTACCCTTCGCAACCTCTTTTGTTGCATCACTAATTCGGATAATTGGATTAGAAATCTTTCTAATCGCGTAATATAAAAGGCCACTTCCTAAGGCTACACATAAGAGTAACGTGACCAACATATATCTACCAAATAGCACATGTGCTTGATTTATGCTCATATCCTCATGGTAATGGAATGCTAGGAAAAGTACCGTCATTAGACCAAAAGAAACAATGCATGACAGGAATACAATTCCAATGGCTATCAAGGTCCCCTTCGCACGAATTGAATTTGAGATTTTTTTAATCATAATTTTTCTCCGCCTTGTAGCCTAGTCCTCTGATTGTAATGATTGTGAACTCCGGCCGGTCCTCAAATTTTTTACGCAGCTTTTTAATGTGGCTATCCACCGTTCGCTCGTCAACGTCTGTGTCCATTCCCCAAATTTCATCTATTAGCTGTTGCCTAGTAAAAATTCGCTTTGGATAGCTTAACAATTTAAAAAGCAATAGAAATTCTTTTTTTGGAAGTTCCATTTCGATACCAGGCCCATTTATGCTCAATTTATCATAGTCGAGTACAAGTTCTCCTATGACAATTTTGTGTTCATTCGCAATTTTAGCTCGTCGTAATAAAGCAGCTACCCTTAGAACCATCTCGTTCATATCGATAGGCTTCACCATATAATCGTCAGAACCTAGCCTAAAACCTTTTTCCTTGTCCGAAAAGGCTTCCTTGGCGGTAACCACCAAAATTGGCATGGTATATTTCGCTTCTCTAAGACTTTTAATAAGCTCAAATCCATCCATTTTTGGCATCATAATATCACAGATAATTAAATCGACATGTTGTTCTTCAATAATTCCAAGGGCTTCACGGCCATTTTCTGCTTGCAAAACTTTATACCCTGCTTGTTCTAAACGAGTTTTCATTAACATCAATAAATTTTTATTGTCCTCAGCTACCAATATTTGAAACATAGCAAACCTACTTTATCGGAAACATTATTCTCAGAGCAAACTAACAGACGGATGGGTAAAATCCTCTCAATCAAACTCTAGTTTAAAAATGTGACCTCAATGTGACCATAGCTAAAAAAATGTAACCGCTTAATAACATGGTGCCTTACAATTTAATATGATCCATGTAATAATACCTTTAAATACATTTATAGTTAGAGTTTTTCAAGTTTTTCAAGTTTTTCAAGTACTCTAAGCTCTACGATGGAGGTATTATTCATGGATGAAATAACCCAAGTAAAAATCCAGTTCCGTAAGGAACAGTGGTCAAAGCTAATAATGGAATGCCAAGATAAATACTCTTTCATCTATTTCATGTTTATGAAGAGTTTCTTTAATTTCAAGAATAAGAGTCTCTAAGTCTTTTAATTCACGATCTCTCATATTAATACTATTAACCTTTTTGTAAGCTAAAAAAGTGGATGTTGATATATTTTTACTAGTTTCGATTAATGATATTAAATTTGTCTTCTTCTCTATATAAACATCGTTTTCCATCAACCGTCTCTCCTCGCTAAATATTTTATATTATAGCAAAATAAAACGTCGAAAATAGTCGAGTTATGTCGCAATAACTAAATGTTTTAGTTTTTTAGTTCTATAATTATAAAAATCATTTTAATTAAAGTGCTCTCTATAAGTAAAATAGGAAAGCCTACTATAATACTTTCCTAGTAGACTTTCCTATTTACTACCTCTTTGCTTTCCATGATTTAAACTATTATAAGTGCTTCTCTAACTTGTTTTCTTTTTCTTGCCCTCTTTTTTATTTTTTATCCATTGATTGTCTTTGATTGTGTAAACGGTCCTCTTACTATGAATACCATCCCTAACCTCTTTCCAATATTTCTCAGCACACTTTTATCAATATAGCCCCTATCCTTAATCTCTATCTGTGGTGGTATAAATAGTTTGAGGCTTTATTTTGAATTGCACTTTAATCAACATACGTATGCCCGATGTTATTTCTGTTTGTCAGACCAAAGTTTGCCATCGCTTCCTTTCGGCAAGGATACCTTTTCAATTAAGAATTGTACTTGGCATTATCAACCCAAGCTCGGCACTTTCACCCGTTTGAATGTGCCCATACTGGGCGCATGAAATATCGCCAACCACAATAAAGTGATTGGCGAGAAAAAGATATCAGTACTCTTCCTGTTCAATTAAGTGGGGCGACAATACTTTACTTTACTTTATTTTATTTATGGCTGTTTTAATTAACATTATTTCTACTGTATTGCTATCCTAAATGTTGAATACATATTTTTTGAAAATGCTGAATTTTCATCAAAAGGTGCTGGAAAAGCTAAAATTTGAAAAGGCAAATTATTCATCTTTGATGGTGGTAGATAAATATCATATACATTCGTCTGCCCTGGTTCAACTGAGGCATAGTTGACTAATTTGTTTTCTATTTGAACTTGCTGCCAATCATATAAAGCTATTAACGAGTAATCTAACTTTTGATTATTCATATTTCCAACTAACAAATGTACCGGGGAGTCTCCTTTTTTCTCAAATAATAATTCATGCTTTATATTAGATTGGCTTAAGAATACTTCCTCTAATGCTTTAGAGTTAGTTGATACTGGCTTCAGATATTTTTTTTCAATTAAACCATCATTTTCGATTAAATATCTCAAAACAAATGTATTTTGATCATTTAATGATTTTTTAAGATTATTTCCATTACTAGTAGAATCAGGATTTCTAACTATAATTATTGCTAACTCTTTTGTATTTTTAGGGATTTCAGCATTTATTTCAAAATTTATTGCTGAATTTGGATTTATTTTAACAGAATGGTTGTTTGACAATTCATTAGCTACCCAAAATTTTTGTTGTATGAAATCAGTAAATAACATTATCATATATGTACTTTCTTGATCTAAATAATGGCCTATCGATAATTTTTTAATAAAAGTATTCTCTCCGTTATCTATGAATTTAGCATCATTAATTTTCCCATCTAAATCATATAACCCGAAGGTAATAGTTTTACTCCCAGGTCCAGTAACCCCTGGAATTTCATTTTTAAAAGTAGCATCAGAAAGTTCACTATGTTTACATGCAGATAAAACAACTAGAGCTAGAACAACAACTAGTATACAAATAAATAATTTTTTAACCCTCATAAGAACCTCCAATAAGTTAATCTGTATGATTTTCCCAACAAATCTACTAATTTGAATAATTATACTTCAGATTATTTTATATTAAAAAATATTTTATTAGTATCAATGTAACGAATATTCCCCATCAGAGCTAGCCTTTATGCTTGATCTGATGAGGAATTTTTCTAATTAATATACCATATATTAAATGTTGGACAATCCTTACATTATATGGGGTTTATAGAACTATAAAACAGCAGGAACTTAATATACCCAAGTCCATTGATCCTGATTATATGCATCTTGATATCCTTGATGTTTCCATACATTGTTCGCATATGCGAGTCCAGGTGGATCACCTATATGATTCGCTCCACGCAAATATGACACTTCAATACCAGAATAAGTAGCATGAGTATTTGTGTCTGTACCACTTTCCTCCAAATAACCATTGCAATATATCCTAGCCCTAGCCTCTATATAATCGATAGTTACAGATGATTGGGATATTGCTTTACACCAATATCTTGCTAGCCACCAAAATGGTTTCCAACAATCATTATTATGAGTTACATATGGAGCAGAGGAGGCAAGAAATATTTCACTTTTACTATTTCCTATCATATTAATGGTCCCATTTGAAGATTGATCTTCTTTTTCCAAATACTCATTCCATGACTTAATAAGCTGTTCAGTCGGTACTTTTAATACCCTACTTAACTCATTAAAGTCTTCATTTTTTAAAACTTTTAATGAATGTTTTTCTTCAATTTGGCTCGCCATCTCTAATATACTATTAAGTTCCTTGCTAGAATAGTTTGTTATTTCTAATATATTTTCATATTCTTTAGAACTTATTTCTTGGCCTATCGTTTTTCCATTAACAATGTGCCCTTGTAAAACAATAGTTAATGATAGTGCTATTAAGATAAGCTTTTTAAAATGTTTTCTCATTTTATCACCTCAAATTATATTTTTACTGCAGGAAATACTGGCCAGTATTTCCTGCAGTTTATCATTTATCCTATTTTTTGTAAATACATATATTTTTTTCCTTTAATCCATATATTTAGTAAATGCATTTTTTTTATAGTTTTTTATAGTTCTATTGTAACCGCTTAATAACATGGTGCCTTACAATTTAATATGATCCATGTAATAATACCTTCAAATACATTTATAGTTTTTAGAGTTAGAGTTTTTCAAGTTTTTCAAGTACTCTAAAGCGTACGATGGAGGTATTATACATGGATGAAATAACCCAGGTAAAAATTCAGTTTCGCAAGGAACAGTGGTCAAAGCTAATAAGAGAATGTCAAGATAGTGGAATGACCGTACGAAATTGGTGTAAGCAAAAAAGCATCAACGAAGCGTCTTACTACTACTGGCTGAAAAAAATTCGAAAAGAAGCTTGTAAACAACGACTTTCGATTACACATGTGGATCAAAAACCAGTGGAGTTTGCAAAACTATCATTCGACACAAGACCCACGCAAACACTAGGCTTCATCACCATTCATTTTCCGATTGCAACAGTAGAAGTAAAAGAAGGTACTTCTAAAGAAACACTTGAAACTGTTTTGCTAGCTTTAAAATCTATATGCTAGGCGACATCACAGTAGCAAAGGAAATCTACTTTGCCTGTGGCTATACAGATATGCGCAAATCGATAGACGG